>NZ_CABEIU010000002.1:1845000-1940829 GCF_901543815.1 Streptococcus oralis | reverse complement strand
CGATTATCCCCTCCTTTGCTATATTTGATGTAAAAAGGTTTACTGTTAGACTTATTTTACCATAGATGCTAGCATTTTTCCACAATCTGTGGAAAAGAATCCACAATGTTTACACTTTTTATCCACAGGTTGGGGATAAGTGAGGGATTTCCTTGAATTATTTGGTTTTTTGCTATAAAAAATAGTGGATAAATTTGTGGGTTGAAAAAATAAAAGAACAGCCTTATTTCAGGCTGTTGATAATTCTGTCATATTCTTCTTGGTTTGAAAAAGAAATAATAACCTTTCCAGTATCTTTTTTAGAAAGTTTAATTTCTACATTTAATCCAAGTTGTTTTTTTAATTTATCTTCCTCATCTTTAATGAAAGAATCACTTTTTTTCTGCTTCTTTTGTTTTTTCTCTGTAAGAAGTGCTTCTAACTTTCTCACAGAGATATCTTCATTTTTGATTAGTTGAAAGAAATATTCCTGTCGCTCTTTATTCAAACCAACTAGTGAACGTGCATGAGCTTGAGAAATTTTTCCATTTTCTACTTCAGATAAGATATGCTCTGGTAGGGAAAGCAAACGAATAAAATTAGTGATATAAGGACGAGATTTTCCCATTTTATCCGCTATCTCAGTGTGAGTAAATCCTTTTTCTACTAAAGATTCATAGGCGCGTGCCTCTTCAACCGGATTCAAGTTTTCTCTCTGTAAATTCTCAATGATAGACTGAATCATCATTTCCTGATCTGAGAGGTGTTTCACAACGGCTGGAATAGAAGTCAGACCAGCCAAGAGAGAAGCCCGATATCGTCTCTCTCCTGCAAGGATTTCATAACCAATTACAGGAGATTGACGAACGATGATGGGTTGGATGACCCCATTTTCTTTGATTGACTCAGCCAATTCCCTTAGTTTATCTGCATTAAATTCTTTTCGAGGTTGATAGGGATTTTTTTGTATTTCCGAGATAGAAATCATTTCAAATTTTTCCATGATTCTACACTAACATATCTTTTATTATATGTAAAGTTTTCTTTACACTGATGTCAATTAAGATTCTAAATCACTTGTACTTTTATCTAGCTTAACAGTTGTAGTCTCCTCTTTCCCATTTCGATAGTAGGTGATTTTAATGGTGTCTCCGATAGAATGGTTGTAAAGAGCACTCTGTAAATCTGTTGACGAAGAAATCTCCTTGTCGTCAACTTTGGTAATAACGTCGTATTTTTCAAGGTGACCAGATGCAGGCATATCACTTTGAACAGATTTTACCACTACACCAGAAGTTACGCTACTTGGAATATTGAGTTTTCTAAGATCACTAGCTCCAATATTAGCTAAATTAACCATTTGAATTCCAAGAGCAGGGCGAGTCACTTTACCATCACTTTCAAGCTGTTTAATAATATTTTGAGCATCATTTGATGGGATTGCAAAACCAAGACCTTCGACAGAGGTTCCACCATTACTTGCAATTTTACTTGATGTAATCCCGATAACTTGGCCCTGAATGTTTACAAGTGGACCACCAGAGTTACCAGGGTTAATGGCAGTATCTGTCTGAATAGCTTTTGTAGAAATGGCTTGACCATCTTGAGATTTTAGAGAGACATTTCGATTGAGACTTGAAATGATTCCTTGGGTAACTGTATTGGCATATTCGGATCCTAGAGGACTACCAATTGCGATTGCAGTCTCACCAACATTTAGTTTGCTAGAATCTCCAAATTCTGCTACGGTTGTGACTTTTTCTGAAGAAATTTTTACGACAGCAATATCAGAGAACGTATCAGAACCGACAATTTCACCAGGAACTTTTGTACCGTCTGCTAAACGGATATCAACTTTTGAAGCTCCTTTAATAACGTGGGTATTTGTCACAAGGTAGGCATCTTTCCCATTCTTTTTGTAAATAACACCAGAACCTTCACTTGCTACCTGTTGAGAGTCGGTATCCGTATCTGTCTCGTCATTTCCAAAAACACTATTTTGCCGATTTGCTGAATAAGTGATGACCGACACAACGGCATCTTTTACCTTATTAACGGCCTGAGTTGTTGCATTTTCATTTTTGTAGGAAGTCTGAGTAACAGTGTTTGTAGTGTTATTTGTGGCTTGACTTACTTGTTTTTGATAAAGTTGCAGTGTCACAAAACTTCCTAGGGCACCACTCAAAAATCCTATCAGAATGATGATAAGAAAGGTAACTCCTTTTTTGTAAAATGTTTGTAAGTGTTTCATAAACGCCTCCGTTTGTTTTTTATTTGGTTAAAGTATAAATCTATTAACTTAATTCAAGCTTAAAGGTAAAAGTTTTACACAAGTTGTGGATAACTTACGTTATTCTGTGAATTCACTAGTAATTTTGAATGATTTTTTTGTGTATAAGATGTGAAATGAAGTGTGGATATGATAGAATAGAAGAATGAAAATAAAAATTGTAACAGTAGGAAAATTAAAAGAAAAATACCTTAAAGATGGAATTGCTGAATATACCAAACGAATTTCTCGTTTTGCTACTGTAGAAATTATTGAATTAGCTGATGAAAAAACTCCAGATAAGGCAAGTGAGTCAGAAAATCATAAAATATTAGAAATAGAGGGAAATCGAATTCTTTCCAAAATTGGAGAAAGAGATTTTGTCGTTGTGTTAGCAATTGAAGGAAAAACTCTCTCTTCAGAGGAATTCAGTAAGCAGTTAGAACAAGCTCCCATAAAGGGATTTTCTACCCTTACATTTATTATTGGTGGGAGTCTGGGACTATTCCCTGCTGTGAAGCATCGTGCTAATCTCTCTGTTAGCTTTGGACGTTTGACCTTGCCACATCAGTTAATGAGATTAGTTCTTGTTGAACAAATTTATCGTGCTTTTACCATTCAGCAGGGATCCCCTTATCATAAATAGAAGATTGACTTACCTCTTATTTTTTGATAGAATGGTCATGTTAGGTCTCATAGCTCAGCTGGATAGAGCATTCGCCTTCTAAGCGAACGGTCGCAGGTTCGAATCCTGCTGGGATCAGTACATTAGAGAAAAAGCTGGGATTACTCCCAGCTTTTTTCTTAAAAAAGTGCATTTCAGGTACAAAACAGTGCAGTTGAGAAGAAATTTTTCTTAAATAATTTTCATTTTGTATAATAGGTTTGTAAGTTAATTTACAAGAAAAACAATACAGGAGATTTTATTATGAAAAACACAGTTAAATTGGAACAGTTTAAAAAGCTTACGGAGAAAGAATTGCAGGAGATTCAAGGTGGGGAAAGGAGAATTCCAGACGTAATACGTAGTCTTCTTTTTCAAAAAAGAAAATAATTAAAAATTAGGGTAGGAAATAATGAATTTATTCGGATTGGCAATAGTTATTCTAGGTCTTTTTATTCTTAGCAGAAATTATGAATGGATTTGTAAAACAACTAAAAAAGAATTATATGTGTTCAGCATTTGGCTATTTATATTACAGTTAGTAGTTGAATTTTTCTTTTATTTTGTATCTTTACATGGATTAGGGGGAGAGAAATTTTTATTCCCTTTAGTGATATATGGTTATTTAAGAGGATTAAAGAAATATGATAAGTATAAAGGAATTTTTATTAGTTTATTAATTTCTCTTTTATATCACACTACCCATACATTCATATCGGTAACTTTATCCTCTATAACAGGAGATCAATTAGCATTACAACATGAAGATCTTTTCTTTTTGGTAGTTTTGTTATTAACCTATTTTATAATTAAAAAAATTATTACCTATTTCAACCTAGAACTTAAATATTTTGACAAAGAATATCTCTATTCTTTTTTGAAAAAAGTGCTATATGTATTTATCTTCCTGCATATCGTCTCTTTTATTTCAGATATCGTGAGTACTATTTCTCATTTAAATAGTTTTGGAAGTATTTTATCATCCGTAGTTTTTGTTGGGCTCCTTTTAACCTTCTTTGCAATGAACTCTTACAAGGTTCAAATTGAAAAAGAGATTGCTCTAAAACAAAAGAAATTTGAACAAAAACATTTACAGACTTATACTGACGAAATTGTGGAGTTATATAATGAAATTCGAGGTTTTCGTCATGACTATGCAGGGATGCTTGTCAGCATGCAAATGGCGATTGACAGTGGAGATTTACAAGAAATTAACAGGGTTTACAATGAAGTCCTAGTAAAAGCAAATCAGAAATTGAGGTCAGAAAAATATACTTACTTTGATTTAAATAATATAGAAGATTCTGCTTTACGAAGTTTAATTGCTCAATCGATTGTCTATGCACGAAAAAATGATGTAGAGTTTACATTGGAAGTAAAGGATATCATTACTAGACTGTCAATAGATTTACTTGATCTTGTTCGTATCATGAGTATTTTATTAAACAATGCTGTTGAAGGTGCCGCAGATAGTTACTTGAAACAAATTGAAGTCGCAGTCATTAAAATGGATTTTGAAACAGTTATAGTCATCCAGAATTCATGTAAAATCACTATGACGCCTTCAGAAGACTTATTTGCCTTAGGTTTCTCTACCAAGGGAAGAAATAGAGGTCTAGGGCTTAATAATGTCAAAGAGATTTTAGATAAGTATGACAACATTATTTTGGAAACAGAGATGGAAGACAACACATTTAGACAAATTATTAGATTTAAGAGGGAATTCGAATGAAAGTATTAATTTTAGAAGATGTTATTGAGCATCAAGTGAGACTAGAGAGAATATTGAATG
This sequence comes from Streptococcus oralis, assembly GCF_901543815.1. GTDB lineage: Bacteria > Bacillota > Bacilli > Lactobacillales > Streptococcaceae > Streptococcus > Streptococcus oralis_CM. The sequence goes on along the minus strand of NZ_CABEIU010000002.1, from coordinate 1,936,125 downwards.
AAATCTCGGAGGAATCAAATATTCCTATTTCTTACAAGACAACAGGAAAAGTTCGTGAGTTTAAGGAATATATTGAAAACGATGAAGTAAACCAGCTTTATTTCCTAGATATCGATATTCACGGAATTGAGAAAAAGGGTTTTGAAGTGGCACAGTTTATCCGCCATCACAATCCTTATGCTATTATTGTCTTTATTACCAGTCGATCTGAATTTGCTACTTTAACTTATAAGTATCAGGTATCAGCTTTAGATTTTGTAGATAAGGACATCAATGATGAATTGTTCAAAAAACGTATCGAGCAGAGTATCTTCTATACCAAAAGCATGCTGCTTGAAAACGAAGATGTTGTAGACTATTTTGATTACAATTATAAGGGAAATGATTTGAAAATCCCCTACCATGATATTCTGTATATCGAAACAACAGGTGTTTCTCATAAGTTGCGGATTATTGGTAAGAATTTTGCCAAAGAATTCTATGGAACCATGACAGATATTCAGGAAAAGGACAAACATACCCAGCGCTTTTATTCTCCTCATAAATCTTTCCTAATCAATATTGGAAATGTTAGAGAAATTGATCGAAAGAATCTAGAAGTTGTCTTTTATGAAGATCATCGCTGCCCCATCACTCGTTTGAAAGTTCGCAAGCTGAAAGATATTCTAGAGAAAAAGTTTAAAAAGTAATTGACAATTAGTAAGAAATTGATATAATGGTTATATCTGCTACAGATAGATGGTCCGTTGGTCAAGGGGTTAAGACACCGCCTTTTCACGGCGGTAACACGGGTTCGAATCCCGTACGGACTATTTTATCCGCCATAGCTCAGTTGGTAGTAGCGCATGACTGTTAATCATGATGTCGTAGGTTCGAGTCCTACTGGCGGAGTCAGATAAAAAGAACACCACCCGGTGTTCTTTTTTAGTTGACATCACCTAACATTTTCATAAGGAAGTCTGTCATTTCTTGCGGACTTTCTTTTTTTCCATGGGCAATCCAAGTCTGGCAAACACCAAATAGGGCATTTGTTAGATAAATGCTACTATATTCGAGTTCAATTGGATTTAGTTGTAGTTGCATAAAACGTTTCTGAAGATCAGTGCTAAGCATAATATGCAGTTTATTTCTCAAGAAATTTTGAATTTCTTTTGTCCCATTTTCAGATAAAAGAGCAGCTAATAGTGGCTCAGACTCTAAATATTCAAATACTTCTAAAATAGCATCTCTTTTATGATGAGCATGTTTTTGGAAAATATACTCAAAGGTATGAAATAGCTTACTTTGGTAGTGCTCAATCATATCATACTTATCCTTGTAGTGAGTGTAAAAGCTGGAACGACTAATTCCGGCTTTTTCTGCTAACTTGACAGTAGAAATTTGATCAAAGGGTTGGTCCATCAATAATTGAACCATGGCATTTTCGATGATTCGCTTTGTTTTTAAACGTTTGTTGCTTTCTTTCATAATTCTTCCTCTTGCACAAAAATAGACTATGTGTCTAAAAAAATCATTTTTTACCTTGTAATTTGGATTTTTTGATGTATAATCTATTATATCAAAATTTTAGACAATATGTTTAAAAAAGGAGGAAATATGTTTAAAGAATGGAAAGCAATATTTAAAAAACCGACCTTTATCATTGTAATGATAGGGATTTCTCTCATTCCAGCTTTATACAACATTATATTTTTATCATCTATGTGGGATCCTTATGGCCAATTATCCGAGTTACCTGTGGCAGTTGTCAATAAAGATAAGGAAGCTTCTTATAATGGACAGACAATGACAATTGGTGATGACATGGTGTCTAATTTAAAAGAAAATAAGGCTTTAGATTTTCATTTTGTTAATGAAGAGGAAGGGGAAAAAGGGCTAGAAGATGGTGACTACTACATGGTAGTGACTTTACCAGGTGACTTATCTGAAAAAGCTACTTCTATCCTAACGAATCATCCTGAACAGATGCAAATTGATTATCAGACGTCAAGTGGACATAGCTTTATTGCAAGTAAGATGAGTGATTCTGCAATGACACAATTAAAACAAACCGTCTCCACTAATGTTACCGAAACGTATACCAAGGCTTTATTTCAAAAAATGAATGACTTAAAGTCTGGGATAAATAAGGCAGCTGACGGAAGTGAACAATTGGCTAATGGAGCCAATCAGTTGGTGACGGGAAGTCAAACATTGACGACAAATCTTAATACTCTAGCTAACTCAAGTGTAACTTTTTCAAATGGAGCGGAGCAGTTTACTAAAGGATTATCCTCTTATGTCTCTGGTGTTGAACAACTTCATCTTGGCTTAGGGAATTTTAATAGTGGTTTAGTTACATATACTGGTGCAGTGAGTCAATTAGATAGGGGATTAGGTCAATTATCTTCTAAAAGTCCTGAATTAGTAAGAGGAATCAATCAGTTATATACTGGTGTAGAATCCTATACTGGCGGTGTTTCTCAGCTTAATGCTGGTCTTAATCAATTTTCATCTGGTGTTAGTGCCTACACCAATGGAGTGGGAAGTCTTGCAACAGGTGCTAATCAGTTATCTAATCAATCAGCTACACTTCGAATGGGGGTGGAGCAATTAAGTGAAGGGATTCAACAACTTTCTAGCAAGTTAGATGCTTCGTCTGGGAAAAAAGATCAAATTAATCAATTATCTTCTGGTCTGAATCAGTTAAATCAAGCTATTCAAAATATTGATGTTGGAGATACAAAACAATTAGATTCTGTTTTATCAAGTATAGTATCTCTTTCTAATCAAATGTTAGCAAGTGCTCAGTCTGATAAAGCAGCTACATTAGCAAATATTCAATCGACAGCAGCTTATCAATCCTTGACAAGTGAGCAACAAGCTGAGATAAGTGCTTCTGTATCTCAAAATTCGACTGATAGTATTCAATCGGCTCAGTCAATTATAGCTTTAGTACAAGGTTTACAGGGAAGTTTAGAAAACTTACAAAATCAATCTTCAAATCTTTCGACGTTAAAAAATCAAGCTAATCAAGTATTACCTATTGCTTCTACTTCTTTGACAGGATTGTCAAGTGGATTAACAGAAATACAGGGAGCAGTGACGAGTAAATTAGTTCCTGCTAGTCAGTCGATTGCATCAGGTGTAAATGCATATACTGCAGGTGTTGATAAAGTTTCTCAGGGCGCAAGTCAACTAAGTGAAAAGAATTCCACCTTGACAGGTAGTTTGGATCAACTAGTTTCAGGCTCAAACACCTTGACACAAAAATCTTCTAGCTTGACAGCAGGAGTTGGTCAATTAGTTGAAAAAACTCCAGAATTAGTATCTGGTATTGAAAAATTATCAACTGGCTCTAACCAATTGAATCAAAAGAGTCAAGAATTAATGGCAGGAGTTGATAAATTACAATCAGGATCTGGTCAATTAGCAGACAAATCCAGTCAGTTACTTTCAGGTGCTTCTCAATTAGAGAATGGAGCTAATAAATTGGCAGATGGATCTGGGAAACTTGCAGAAGGTGGAACAAAGTTAACTTCTGGATTGGAAGATTTACAGGCAGGAGTTGCTTCTTTAGGACAAGGACTAGGTAATGCTAGTGATCAACTCAAATCAGCATCAACAGAATCTAAAAATGCAGAGATTTTGTCAAATCCACTCAATCTTTCAAAAATAGACAATGATCAAGTTCCTGTAAATGGGATTGCTATGGCTCCTTATATGATATCAGTCGCTCTCTTTGTCGCTGCATTATCAACAAATATGATTTTTGCTAAATTACCTTCAGGTCGTCATCCTGAAACTCGCTGGGCTTGGTTCAAATCTCGCTTTGAGATAAATGGAGTTATAGCTGTTTTAGCCGCTGTCTTAGTCTATGGTGGCGTTCATCTTATTGGTCTAACAGCAAATCATGAAATGAGAACCTTGTTCTTAATTATTATCGCAAGCTTAACATTTATGTCTATGGTAACTGCATTAACAACATGGAATAGCCGTATAGGAGCTTTCTTTTCTCTTATTTTGCTTTTATTACAGTTAGCATCAAGTGCAGGTACCTATCCACTTGCTTTGACAAATAATTTCTTTAGAGCTATTAATCCTTGGTTACCAATGAGTTATTCGGTTTCTGGATTACGACAAACAATTTCTATGACAGGAAATATTCATCAACAAGTCATTTTCCTTATTATAATACTAGTTTTCTTTACTGCTTTAGGTATGCTAGCTTATCAACCTAAGAAAATGGAAGAAGATTAAAAAGATTGACCAATTCCTTGGTCAATCTTTTTATGTCTTAGATAAATTTCGTATGTGATTATAGATCCCAAAAAGAAGAAGGGCAGTTAGTGAGCAGGCTGCTCCAATAACAAAACCATTGGGGATAAAGGAAAGTGTAATGGTGCCTTTTCCCTTTGGAACATCAACTTTCATAAAACCAGTTTGAACCTGCTTGATTTCAAGTTTTTTCCCATCTTGGTATGCAGACCAACCTTTGTCATAAGGAATAGTGAAGAAAATAGAGGTATCTTGTTTAACTTCGTATGTAGCAAAGACTTTATTTTTAGAGGTGGATACTTCTACAGGTTGTTCTTTAATCTTTTGGATTGCCTCAGTTAAGACCTGAGTATCTAAACGATAGAAGGTTGGAGATTCAAATGACACTTGAGAATTTCCAGGAAAGCTAACACTGATATTGAAAGCTTGTCGTTCTTCAGTATAACCCAAATTAAAGAAATTAAATGCATTGTCAGTTGTAAAAGTCTTTTTTTCTCCATTGACAATGATGTCAACTTTCTTTTGCTTATCGTTTGTAAAATGAAGATTTGAAAAAGAGAGATAGACTTGACTATTTTGAGGAACCTCAATTTGATAATCAATCTTTGCATCTTCATTCGCAGAACCTGTGATGCTGGTTAAACCATCTGAAGTATCTGTTTTATCATATGCTATTTGGGAGAAGTAATCCAAGTTGAGATTAGCAAGCTGGTTTATAAATAAAGCTTGATTATCTAGAGTGTGATTATTAAAGTTGACATCGGTGTAAATAGATTGAGTGGCAAAGGCAACGGGTAAAGAGAGTTGATTTTTATATAAGGTTAAATGATCCTTTTGATAAATCTCTTGAAAGCCATACTTATCAAGTGAAGTTTCAGAAATATTGTACTGGATTCCAAATAAACTATCTGCTAAAAGACTGTTATTAGCATAACGGAGATTGAGGTTGGTTCCAGAGGATTTGAATCCCAGTTTATCCAAACTAGTGCTAGCTGAACGATTTCGTACAGACGAGAATTGAGAGATTCCGTTGTAGTTAAATTTCATACTGTCATTTCCTGTCTGAATTTGCAGTTTCTCAGTACGTGTAAATGGATTGTCAATTTGGTTTAGAATAGATTCCATAGTGGTGATATCCCTATTATAGGCGCTACGAGAAGCAAAGGCCCATTCTTTAGCTATTCCTTCCATTTGAGATGATGCATTTAAGCTTATCTCAGCTGTTATAAATAAAGACAAAAGAATTGCAAACAGATTTACAGAGATAAATTTTCTAATGACTGCAAGAAGTAAAAGAGCATAAACTAGTAGAAATTCAAGAGTGAGTAGGATATTCAAATCAGTTAAAAAAGAATAGTGTGATTTTAAATAGACAGTAGCCAAAAATCCTGTTAGTACAAGAAAAAGTGAGATAAATAGATTCCAGAGCTTCAGTTCTTTCAGACGATTTAAGACTTCTGCTGCAGTATAAATTAACAGAGTGGAAAAAATCCAAGCATAGCGATGCAAAAACATATTTGGGGTGTGCATCCCTTGCCAAAATAAATCAAGTGCTTCTATGTAAAAGCTTGTTATTAAAAAAGTAAAGAAAATTGCATAGGTAAGTTTCACGTGAAACCTTATGGATTTTATTGTGAAAAATAGAATGGTCAAAATAAAAGGAAGTAATCCAACAAAAATCATTGGTATAGATCCATACTTAGTTGTATCAAAAGATCCAATGAATTGTTTTGCGAAAATATCCAGATACCAGCTACTATCTGTCTTTAATTTTGTGATGGCAGTCAACTTCTCACCATGAGTTTGTAAATCAAACAGTGTAGGAAGAGTCATAATCAAACTAGCCATTCCAGCTAAAAAGGAGGTAACAACAAAATCAAGAAAAGATGATTTTCGAGTTTTAAAGTCCCAAGAAATTTGGCAGATATACCAGAAAATTAGAAACAAAGCTGTCATGTAGCCAAAATAATAATTTTGAATAAACAAGATTGACAGACTTGTAAAGTATAGTAGGTGCTTCTTTTCTGTTATAAGCATGTGTAAGCCAGTTATAATTAAAGGAATCAAGATGAAAACATCTAGCCAGGTTTTTATCTCTAACTGACTGACAGTGAAGCTCATTAAAGCATAGGAAGTAGATAAGGCCAGTTTTAAAAATTTTGGGGTATCTTTAAATAATCTATTCAAACTAAAGAAGGTTGACAGACCAATCAATCCAAATTTTAAAAGAGTTGTCAGATAAACAGCATCTGGCATATTCGACAGATTAAAAAAGTAAACCAGAGGCGAGAGAAAACTACCCAAGTAATAACTAGATAGAGCATAGAAATTCAGTCCGAGACCACTTGTAAAAGTGTAAAACAAACTACCATTTCCATGTAGAATATTTCGTAAAGCTACATCAAAAATAACGTATTGATGGAAACCGTCTCCTAATAGTGGAGATGTATCGCTATTCCAGTAGATACCTTGAGATAGGTATACTCCTGTCATAATTACTACAGGAATGATAAAAGAAACAAAATAGGTCCGATATGTTTTAAAAAATGATTTCATGTTACCTCATAGAATGATAGAAAACTCAGTTGGTTAACCCAACTGAGTTTTGAAGTCTTATTTAGTCTTTCCAAAGGTCTTTGACTTTTGCTTGTACTTCTGCATTTTCTAAGAATTCATCATAGGTTTCATCGATACGATCGATGACGCCATTCTTAGACAAAACAATAATATGGTTTGCCAAAGTTTGAATGAACTCGTGGTCATGGCTGGCAAAGATGATTGATTCTTTAAAGTTTTTCAATCCATCGTTCAAGCTTGAGATAGATTCCAAGTCCAAGTGATTTGTTGGATCATCAAGTACAAGGACATTTGATTTCAAGAGCATGAGTTTTGAAAGCATGACACGCACTTTTTCTCCCCCTGATAAGACGTTTACAGGTTTGTTAACCTCATCTCCAGAAAAGAGCATACGACCAAGGAAACCACGTAAGAAAGTATTGTCATCTTCTTCTTTACTTGCAAATTGACGCAACCAGTCAAGAATTGACTCTCCTCCTGCAAAATCAGCCGAGTTGTCTTTTGGCAAGTAAGAACGGCTAGTAGTAACTCCCCACTTGACAGTTCCTTCATAGTCGATGTCACCCATAATTGCACGAATTAATGCAGTTGTTTGGATGTCATTTTGTCCAATAAGAGCTGTCTTGTCACCTGGACGCAAGATGAAACTAATATTGTCTAGGATAGTTTCGCCATCAATCTTTACAGTTAGATTTTCTACTGTCAAGAGATCATTACCAATCTCACGTTCTGCTTTAAAGTTGATAAATGGATATTTACGACTAGATGGCACAATTTCTTCTAGTTCAATCTTGTCAAGCATTTTTTTACGAGACGTTGCCTGTCTTGACTTAGAAGCGTTGGCAGAGAATCGAGCAACGAATTCTTGCAATTGTTTAATTTTTTCTTCCGCTTTGGCATTACGGTCTGCTAGCAATTTAGCAGCAAGCTCAGAAGATTCCTTCCAGAAGTCATAGTTTCCGACATAGAGTTTGATTTTTCCAAAGTCAAGGTCGGCCATGTGAGTACATACTTTGTTTAAGAAGTGGCGGTCGTGGGATACAACGATAACGGTGTTATCAAAGTCAATCAAGAAGTCTTCTAACCAAGTAATAGACTGGATATCAAGACCGTTGGTCGGCTCGTCCAAGAGAAGAACATCAGGTTTACCAAATAAGGCTTTAGCAAGGAGAACCTTCACTTTTTCACCATTGGCCAATTCGCTCATGTTTTGGTAGTGCAATTCTTCTGGAATATTTAGGTTTTGAAGTAGTTGAGATGCTTCGCTCTCTGCCTCCCAACCTCCAAGTTCGGCAAATTCACCTTCAAGTTCAGCTGCACGAACACCATCTTCATCGGAAAAATCTTCCTTCATGTAAATAGCATCTTTTTCCTTCATGATGCTATAAAGTTTTTCATTTCCCATAATGACGACATCAATGACACGCTCATCTTCATAGTCAAAGTGATTTTGACGGAGGACAGAGAGACGTTCATCTGGACCAAGAGAGATGTGGCCAGTTGTAGGTTCGATATCACCAGCTAGAATTTTTAAGAATGTAGACTTCCCAGCACCATTAGCACCAATTAATCCGTATGTATTTCCTTCTGTAAATTTGATGTTGACATCATCAAAAAGTTTGCGATCACTAAAACGTAGTGAAACATCAGATACTGTAAGCAATGTTTTTCTCCTATAATATGTAATACATTTATTCTACTAGAAAAGAGAGAAATATTCAAATTTTTGTTTGTCAATTTTATGTCAATTAAGTTTACAGGTTTATTTACAAAGAGTTAGTTGTTTGATTTAAATAATTTTCTGTTATTTTAACAAAAAAATGCTATAATTGAAGAGACCATTTCGAAGGAGAAAAAAATGACGAAACCTATTATTTTAACAGGAGATCGCCCAACAGGAAAACTGCATATTGGACATTATGTTGGGAGTCTTAAAAATAGAGTATTACTGCAGGAAGAAGACAAGTATGACATGTTTGTTTTTTTGGCGGACCAACAAGCATTGACAGATCACGCCAAAGATCCTCAAACGATTGTAGAATCGATTGGGAATGTTGCCTTGGATTATTTAGCAGTTGGATTGGATCCAAGTAAATCAACTATCTTTATTCAAAGTCAAATTCCAGAGTTGGCTGAATTATCTATGTACTATATGAATTTGGTTTCACTAGCTCGTTTGGAACGGAATCCGACAGTAAAAACAGAGATTGCTCAGAAAGGATTTGGAGAAAGTATTCCGACAGGATTTTTGGTTTATCCAATTGCGCAAGCAGCTGATATCACAGCCTTTAAGGCTAATTATGTTCCTGTAGGAACAGACCAAAAACCAATGATTGAACAGACTCGTGAAATTGTTCGTTCTTTTAACAACGCATATAACTGTGATGTTTTGGTGGAACCAGAAGGTATTTATCCAGAAAATGAGAGAGCAGGACGTTTGCCTGGTTTAGATGGAAATGCTAAAATGTCTAAATCCCTTAATAATGGTATTTATCTAGCTGATGATGCGGATACGTTGCGTAAAAAAGTCATGAGTATGTATACTGATCCGGATCATATTCGAGTGGAGGATCCAGGTAAGATTGAAGGAAATATGGTTTTCCATTATCTAGACGTATTTGGCTGTCCAGAAGATGCTCAAGACATTGCAGATATGAAAGAACATTATCAACGTGGTGGTCTTGGTGATGTGAAGACGAAACGTTATCTACTTGAAATATTAGAACGCGAACTTGGCCCTATTCGTGAGCGCCGTATCGAATTTGCTAATGATATGGGCGAAGTGTACAATATGCTTCAAAAAGGTAGTGAAAAAGCGCGTGAGGTTGCAGGGCAAACTCTATCTGAAGTTAAGAGAGCAATGGGACTAAATTACTTTAAATGATAGATAAAATATGAATTATAAAACTATCTCTTCCATAGAATCACAGGGATAGTTTTTTATGATTTCTACCATAAATATAATTGACAAATTTTCATAGAATGGTATGATAGATACAATACAAAAAGAGTCAAGCTCAAAAAGAAAGAAAAGAGGAAACTTCAATGTCTAATTGGGATACTAAATTTTTGAAAAAAGGTTTTACCTTTGATGATGTATTGCTCATTCCAGCAGAAAGTCATGTGTTGCCTAATGATGCAGATTTAACAACAAAATTGGCAGATAATCTGACTTTAAATATCCCAATTATAACAGCCGCCATGGATACAGTCACAGAGAGTCAAATGGCTATTGCCATTGCTCGTGCAGGTGGTCTTGGAGTAATCCATAAAAATATGTCTATTGCGCAACAGGCAGATGAAGTTCGCAAGGTAAAACGTTCTGAAAATGGTGTTATTATTGATCCATTCTTCTTGACTCCAGAACACACGATTGCTGAAGCGGACGAATTGATGGGACGTTACCGTATCAGTGGTGTTCCAGTTGTAGAAACACTTGAAAATCGTAAATTGGTTGGTATTCTAACAAACCGAGATCTTCGCTTTATTTCAGATTACAATCAACCAATTTCAAATCATATGACCAGTGAAAATCTTGTCACTGCTCCTGTTGGTACAGATCTTGCAACAGCTGAACATATTCTTCAAGAACACCGTATTGAAAAACTTCCTTTGGTTGACGAAGAAGGTCGTCTTTCTGGCTTGATTACTATTAAGGATATTGAAAAAGTTATTGAGTTTCCAAACGCTGCTAAAGATGAGTTTGGTCGTCTTCTAGTTGCTGGAGCGGTGGGTGTCACTTCAGATACATTCGAACGTGCCGAAGCCCTTTTTGAAGCAGGAGCTGACGCAATTGTTATTGATACTGCCCATGGTCACTCTGCTGGTGTTCTACGTAAAATTGCTGAAATTCGTGCTCATTTCCCAGACCGCACTTTGATTGCGGGTAATATTGCCACTGCAGAGGGTGCGCGTGCTCTTTATGATGCAGGCGTAGATGTTGTCAAAGTCGGTATCGGACCAGGTTCTATCTGTACAACTCGTGTCATTGCAGGTGTCGGTGTACCACAAATAACAGCAATCTATGATGCGGCAGCTGTTGCGCGTGAATATGGAAAAACAATCATTGCTGATGGTGGAATCAAGTACTCAGGAGATATTGTAAAAGCCCTTGCTGCAGGTGGAAATGCAGTTATGCTTGGATCAATGTTTGCTGGAACTGATGAAGCTCCAGGTGAAACTGAAATCTTCCAAGGACGTAAGTTCAAGACTTACCGTGGTATGGGATCAATTGCTGCTATGAAAAAAGGTTCAAGCGACCGTTACTTCCAAGGTTCTGTCAATGAAGCAAACAAACTCGTTCCAGAAGGAATTGAAGGTCGTGTTGCCTATAAAGGTGCAGCAGCTGATATCGTCTTCCAAATGATTGGTGGTATTCGCTCTGGTATGGGTTACTGTGGTGCAGCTAACCTTAAAGAATTGCACGACAACGCCCAATTTATTGAAATGTCTGGTGCAGGTTTGAAAGAAAGCCATCCTCATGATGTACAAATTACTAATGAAGCACCAAACTATTCTATGTAAGAAGAAAAGAACTCCTGAATTTTAGGAGTTCTTTTTGTTTACAAAGTTGTCAATGTGGGTTTGCAGATACTTTACCATTTTGGATATTGAAGATACTAAGATTTTCTGGCAAATTTTGCAAGTGGTCTAAACTTGTTGTTGTGATAAAGGTTTGGATAGATTGTGAAATCGTTTCTAATAATTTTAGTTGTCTAGTGTTGTCAAGTTCACTCATAACATCGTCAAGTAGTAATATTGGAGATTCTTTAGTAATACTTTCCATTAACTCTATTTCTGCTAATTTTATAGAGAGTACAAGACTACGATGTTGACCTTGACTTCCAAAACTAGCATCTATACCATTGATATAGAAAGTAATGTCATCTCGATGAGGGCCGACACCAGTATTCTTTTTATATAAATCTCTTGATCTACTTTTCTCTAAAGCAATTTTAAAAGAACTTGTTAGCTGTTTTTCATCAGTGAAGTTGACAGATGATTGATAAGATATTGACAACTCTTCTAATTTATTTGAGATTTCTAAGTGTTTTATTTGACCAAATTTCTCTAAGTCTTTAATGAATTTTATCCGATGTTTTATGACGCGACAACCATACTCTACTAACTGTTCATCTAAGACCGACAGAAATGTTTCGTCAATCTTATGGTTAGATTTTAGATACGTATTTCTTTGCTTGAGTATATGGTTATAGTTTGACAGGTCTGACAAGTAGATTGGTTTAATTTGTCCCAATTCTATATCTATAAACTTTCGGCGAATGGAAGGTGCTCCTTTAATTAGCTGGAGATCTTCAGGTGCAAAGAGGACAACATTCATATGTCCGATATAGTCTGATAGGCGAGCTTGTTTTAAGTGATTGACTTTAGTCACCCGCCCTTTTGGTGTTAAATCAATTTCTAGAGGGATAGAGCTTGTTTTTTTCTGTAGCAAGCCAGAAAGATGAAGTTGCTCTTCATCAAAATGAATGAGATTTTTATCTGTCCGAGTACGATGACTACGTGTCAAGGCTAAGAAATAGATTGCTTCTAGAATATTAGTTTTTCCTTGTGCATTTTGGCCTAAAAAGACGTTCAATTTTGGATTAAAATCAATTTTTGCCTCTTTGTAATTTCGAAAGGTTTTAATTGTTAAATGTTGAAGCCACATAGTTATCTTCCTGGAAAACGTGGAGCTTGTTTGAATTTAGGTGATGAAGTAGTTTTTTGTTTTTCTTTCTTGACACCTTTATTCATCTCTTTGACAAGTTTAGCAATTCGTTCTTTTTCGATCTTATCTGCTTGGTATTCTTCTTGCTCTTTTAAACTTGGTTGTGTCAAGGTGATGTCAATCTTTAAATCAGGAATGTCAATCGTATCTCCAACACGAATTTTTTTTCCACGTCTATTTTCTAATTCACCATTAAAGTAAACTTGATGCTCTATTAGAAAGGATTTGATAGCACCACCGCTTTGTATAATTCCAATCTCTTTTAGGAGGGCTTGGAGCGTAATAAATTCTTCAAATAATTTGTATTCCATAATTCACCTCAATCTTTGGTATTATACCATATTTTCCCTGAAATAGCTGAAGGAAAGTCAGTCGAAATGAAAACGATTTTACTTTTGAAAGCTATAAAGAGAACAAGAAAAATTTTGATTTTCGTGGTATAATAGAACTCTATATGTAAGGAGGTAAGGTATGGAGTTGGTGCCTGGAATTTCAGCACATTTTATTCAATCCAAAAAGTTTAAAACAAATAAAATCACTATTCGTTTTACTGCTCCCTTATCTCTTGAGACAATAGCAGGACGCATGTTAAGTGCAAATATGTTGGAGACGGCAAATCAAGCTTATCCCACATCACAAGCATTTCGCAGATACTTGGCAAGTTTATATGGAACAGATATTTCCACAAGTGCTTATCGTAGGGGACAGGCACATATTCTTGACTTAACATTTACTTATGTGAGGGATGATTTTTTAAGTAAAAAGAATGTCTTGACTTCTCGAATTTTGGAATTGGTGAAACAGACTTTATTTGCTCCCTTAGCTCAAGATGGTGCTTTTGAGCTAGCCTTATTTGAAATTGAAAGAAAACAGTTATTGGCTAGTTTAGCTACTGATATGGATGATTCATTTTATTTTGCTCATAAGGAGTTGGATAGCTTGTTCTTCCATGATGAGCGTCTTCAATTGAGATACAGTGATTTACGAAATAGCATTTCAAATGAGTCTCCAGAAAGTAGCTACACGTGCTTTCAAAATGCTCTGAAGAATGATCGTATTGATTTCTTTTTCTTAGGTGATTTTAATGAAGTAGAAGTGAAGGAGTGGTTGAGGTCATTCTCCTTTACTGGGCGTCAAATCGATGTCAAGCCTCAGTACCAACAACCATATTCAAATGTCCTTCGGGAAGGAATGGTTCGTAAGAATGTGGGCCAATCTGTTTTGGAATTGGCTTACCATTGTTCTACGAGCTATGGAGACAAGCATCATTTGGCCATGGTAGTAATGAATGGTCTGTTAGGTGGTTTTGCTCACTCTAGGCTTTTTACAAATGTTCGGGAAAATGCTGGTCTAGCCTACACTATCTCCAGTCAATTGGATTTATTTAGTGGTCAATTGAGGATGTATGCTGGCATTGATCGGGAAAAGCGCAATCAAGCCAGAAAACTGATGAATCATCAATTACTTGAACTAAAGAAAGGTAATTTTACAGATTTGGAGATTGAACAGACTAAGGAGATGATTCGCAGAACCTTATTGCTTGCGCAAGATAGTCAGAGCTCACTAATCGAGCGAGTTTATTTGAATAGTCTGTTAGGGAAATCTACATCAGATTTTGACAGTTGGATTGAAAAATTAAATCAAATTGACAAAGAAGCTATCTGTAAAGCAGCAAATAGTGTTCGGTTACAAGCGATATACTTTATGGAAGGAATAGAATGACACCAGTTACCTTTGAAGAAAAATACTATCCTGCTGTAAAGGAGACGGTTTATCAGACTCGTCTATCAAATGGATTGACAGTATCTCTCCTTCCTAAGAAACAATTTAATGAAGTTTACGGAGTTGTAACAGTTCAATTTGGATCAGTAGATACAAACTTTACATTATCTGAAAAAGGTTTACAGTGTTATCCAACTGGAATTGCACATTTTCTTGAACACAAACTGTTTGAGAGAGAAAATGCTGAAGATATTATGGAGTCTTTTACACGCTTGGGAGCTGATAGCAATGCTTTTACAAGTTTTACAAAGACGAGTTATTTGTTTTCAACAATAGATCATTTATCAGAAAACTTGGATTTGCTTGAAGAATTGGTAACAGTTGCTCACTTTACAGAAGAGTCAGTTGAGCGAGAGCGGGAAATCATTCAACAAGAACGTGAGATGTACCAAGATGATCCAGATTCGCGCCTGTTTTTTGCAACATTAGCAAATCTTTATCCCAATACTCCTCTGGCAGCAGATATTGTTGGAAGTGAAAAGTCAATTAACAATATCCAGCTAAATGACTTAAAAAATAACTTTACAGCCTTTTACAAACCTGTAAATATGTCTTTGTTTTTAGTTGGGAATTTTGATGTAGATACAGTTAAGAACTATTTTTCGCAAAAGAAACTTAGAAACTTGGAAGAAATGGTAGTAAGGAAGGAGAAGCTTACTTTACAAGCTGTCAAAGAAAGAGATAACCTTCGGATGGAAGTCTCTTCACCAAAACTTGCTGTTGGAATTAGGGGAGCAGGTGAGGTGGCAGCAGAAGATTGCTACCGTTATAATATTTTGCTAAAATTATTGTTTACGATGATGTTTGGTTGGACTTCTGAGCGATTTCAAAAGTTATATGAGAATGGGAAGTTAGATGCGTCATTGTCACTTGAGGTTGAAGTCAACAGTCGCTTTCATTTTGTGATATTGACGATGGAAACGAAAGAACCTGTTTCGTTGTCGCATCAATTTCGAAAGGCTATTCGCAACTTTACGAAAGATTCAGATCTTACAGAGGAACATCTGGATCTTGTTAAGAGTGAGATGTTTGGGGAATTTTTCAGTAGTATGAACTCCTTGGAGTTTATTGCGACACAGTATGAACCAGTCGACAGAGGAGAAACTATTTTGGATTTACCAAAAATTTTACAAGAAATTACTTTAGACGATGTTCTTGAAGCAGGTCATCGTTTGATAGATGATGGTGATCTAGTTGATTTTACAATCTTTCCAACCTAAAAGATGACTAATACTAGAAAGAAGGAATGGTACGTATGAGAAAAAAAACAATTGGTGAGGTGCTGCGTTTAGCTAGAATAAACCAAGGATTGAGTTTGGAAGAATTGCAGACAAAAACTGATATTCAGATGAATTTATTAGAAGCTATGGAGGCAGATGATTTTGATCAACTCCCTAGTACCTTCTACGCTCGTTCTTTTTTGAGAAAATATGCTTGGGCAGTTGAATTGGATGAACGAATTATTTTGGATGCCTATGATTCAGGAAGCATGATTACCTATGAAGAGGTAGATGTTGATGAAGAAGATTTATCCGGTCGTAGACGATCAAATAAGAAAAAGACTTCTTATCTGCCCTTGATTTATTTCATTTTATTTGCCTTGTCGATTTTAATTTTTGTGACTTATTATGTTTGGAATTATATCCAGACTCAACCAAGTCCTTCTTCAGCTAATTATAGTGTTGTGAGCTCAACTAGTTCCACAACCTCATCTAGTTCCACAACCTCATCTAGTTCATCTTCTAGTAGTCAGACGTCTAGCCCATCTTCTACTACGGAATCAACTATTACAGTGTCAGGCGAAGGAAACCGCATTGAAGCTCGGTATAAAACGAGTAAGGAAACAGCTACGGTTCAGCTGGCAGTTTCGGATGTAACTAGCTGGGTTAGTGTTTCAGGAAGCGAGCTAGAGGGTGGTGTGACACTATCCGCAGACAATAAAAATGCAAAAACAACAGTTTCAACTAAGAATCCCGTTACTATCACCTTAGGTGTAGTGAAGGGAGTTACTGTGACTGTAGATAATCAAACAGTTGATACTTCCAAGTTGACGACTCAGACTGGAACTGTAACACTTACATTCACTACAGACTAAGGAAGAAACAATGAAAAAAGAACAAATCCCTAATGTATTAACAATTGGTAGAATTCTCTTTATACCTCTCTTTATTCTTATTTTGACTTTTGGTCATTCACAAGGCAGTCACCTGCTGGCGGCAATCATCTTTGCAGTTGCTAGTATAACGGATTATCTCGATGGCTATCTTGCTCGAAAATGGAATGTAGTCAGCAACTTTGGAAAGTTTGCAGATCCGATGGCCGATAAGCTGTTGGTTATGTCAGCTTTTATCATGTTGATTGAGTTAGGTATGGCTCCAGCTTGGGTTGTTGCTATTATCATCTGTCGTGAACTTGCGGTGACAGGCTTGCGTTTGTTGCTTGTTGAGACGGGAGGGACAGTTCTAGCAGCAGCGATGCCAGGGAAAATCAAGACCTTTAGTCAGATGTTTGCTATTATCTTTTTGCTCTTACATTGGAATTTAATTGGTCAGCTGTTGCTTTATATCGCTTTGTTTTTCACTATCTACTCTGGTTATGATTATTTCAAGGGTAGCGCTCATGTATTCAAAGGGACATTTGGTTCGAAATGAAATCAATTATTGAAGTAAAAGATCTGTCTTTTCGTTACAAGGAAGACCAGGAACATTATGACGTTAATAATGTCTCGTTTCACGTGAAACGTGGAGAATGGCTTTCGATTGTAGGTCATAATGGGAGTGGGAAGTCAACAACTATTCGTTTGATTGATGGCTTGCTTGAAGCAGAGTCTGGGGAAATCTGGATAGATGGCCAACTGCTGTCCTCTGAGAACGTTTGGGACTTGCGTCGACAAATTGGTATGGTTTTTCAAAATCCAGATAACCAATTTGTAGGGGCGACTGTTGAAGATGATGTTGCCTTTGGTTTAGAAAATCAGGGACTTCCTCGTGAAGAAATGAAGAAGAGAGTGGCTGAATCTTTGAAGTTGGTAGGTATGCTGGACTTTAAGAAGAGAGAACCAGCTCGTTTATCTGGTGGACAAAAACAGCGTGTGGCTATTGCGGGAGTTGTTGCCCTGAGACCAGCTATTTTGATTTTGGATGAGGCTACAAGTATGTTGGACCCCGAGGGACGAAGAGAACTGATTCAGACAGTTCAAGAGATTCGAAAAGATCACCAGATGACAGTCGTCTCCATTACACATGACTTAGAAGAAGTTGCGATGAGTGATCGTGTCTTGGTCATGAAAAAAGGCCAAGTGGAGTCAACCAGCAGCCCAAGAGAACTTTTTTCTCGGACTGACCTTGACCAGATAGGGTTAGATGAGCCTTTTACTAATCAATTGAGAGAATCTTTGAGAGAGACTGGTTATCAGTTGCCGGATGGCTATTTGACAGAAGGAGAGCTAGAGGACAAGTTATGGGAATTACTCTAGAAAATGTGAGCTTTACCTATCAAGAGGGGACTCCCCTATCTTCATCAGCCTTGACTGATGTTTCCTTGACGATTGAGGATGGCTCCTATACAGCTTTAGTAGGTCACACAGGTAGTGGGAAATCAACGATTTTACAGCTTTTAAATGGCCTATTGGTACCAAGTAAGGGTTCTGTTCGAGTTTTCGATACTGTCATTACTCCTACATCAACCAATAAAGAAATTCGCCAGATTCGAAAGCAGGTTGGTCTAGTGTTTCAATTTGCTGAAAATCAGATTTTTGAAGAGACTGTTTTGAAAGATGTGGCGTTTGGACCGCAAAATTTTGGAGTTTCTGAGGAAGAGGCCAAGAAAATTGCGCGTGAAAAGTTAGCCTTGGTAGGCATCAATGAGTCACTCTTTGAGCGCAGTCCTTTTGAACTTTCGGGTGGTCAGATGAGACGTGTGGCTATAGCAGGTATGCTAGCCATGGAGCCAACTGTCTTGGTTTTGGATGAGCCTACAGCAGGGCTAGATCCTTTGGGCAGAAAAGAATTGATGACCTTGTTTAAAGAACTCCACCTTTCTGGAATGACAATCGTTCTAGTAACGCATTTGATGGATGACGTGGCTACGTATGCTGATCAGGTCTATGTTATGGAAAAGGGGCGTTTGGTCAAAAGTGGTAAACCGAGCGAAGTTTTCCAAGATGTAGCCTTTATGGAAAATGTGCAGTTAGGTGTGCCTAAAATCACAGCCTTTTGCAAACGTTTGGCAGATAGAGGTATAGCTTTTAAAAAACTGCCAATCAAGATAGAGGAGTTTAAGGAGTCGCTAAATGGATAGTATGATTTTAGGGCGTTATATACCGGGGGATTCCATTATTCATCGCTTGGATCCACGTAGTAAATTGCTTGCCATGATCCTGTTGATTTTGATTGTATTTTGGGCTAATAATCCCCTCACCAATCTCATTTTGTTTATAGCGACAGGTATATTTATCGCTTTGTCAGGCGTTTCCCTCTCATTTTTCGTTCAGGGATTAAAATCCATGTTCTTCCTGATTGCTTTTACGACTCTTTTTCAGCTCTTTTTCATTTCAAGTGGAAATGTCCTATTTGAGTTTTCTTTTATAAGAATAACGGATTATGCGTTGCAACAAGCGGGAATCATTTTCTGTCGTTTTGTGTTGATTATTTTCTTTTCAACCTTGCTGACATTAACGACCATGCCTTTGAGTCTGGCAGCTGCAGTTGAAGCTCTTTTAGCACCGCTGAAACGCGTGAAAGTTCCCGTTCATGAAATTGGTCTCATGTTATCAATGAGTTTGCGTTTTGTTCCAACCTTGATGGATGACACAACGAGAATTATGAATGCTCAAAAAGCTCGTGGAGTTGACTTTGGCGAAGGTAGCATCGTTCAAAAAGTAAAGGCTATGATTCCAATTTTAATTCCTCTTTTTGCGACTAGCTTAAAGCGTGCAGATTCATTGGCAATAGCCATGGAAGCGCGTGGTTATCAGGGAGGAAAGGGTAGAAGTCAGTATAGACAGTTGAGATGGAGTCAAAAGGATACACTGGCAATTCTTGTGATTTTGGTACTGGGATGTTTCTTATTTTTCTTAAAATCTTAGCAGGTTTGTAGGATTGATAAGAAGCTCACAGTAGCAGGTTTTTAGTATAAAGGTAGGAATATGAACCGTTTTAAAAAATCAAAATATCTAATCATCGTTTTTGTCACAGTTCTGGCAGTTTCTGTTCTATTAGTGACAACCTATTCAAGCGCTATTGTGACGAAACTAGGAGATGGGATTTCCTTAGTAGATAGAATTGTTCAAAAACCCTTTCAGTGGTTTGATACTTTTAAATCGGATTTGGGACATTTGACGCAGACTTACAATGAAAACGAGAGTCTAAAAAAACAACTTTATCAACTAGAGGTAGAATCTAATCAATCAGAACGCTTAAAAACAGAAAATGAACAACTACGTCAGTTGCTGGATATGAAGTCAAAATTGCAGGCAACAAAAACCATTGCAGCAGATGTGATTATGCGGGCTCCAGTATCTTGGAAACAAGAGTTAACAATTGATGTAGGAAGTTCAAAAGGAGCTTCTGAAAATATGTTGGTCATTGCAAACGGTGGCTTGGTTGGTAGTGTTTCAAAGGTGGAAGATCATTCAACAACTGTCAATCTTTTAACCAACGCTGAAAACACGGATAAGATTTCTGTTAAAATCCTGCATGGTTCTACTGAAATATACGGAATCATCGTTGGTTATGACAAGGAATCTGAACTGCTTAAAATTAGCCAATTAAATAGTAATAGTGACATCAGTGCTGGAGACAAGGTGACTACAGGTGGGCTAGGAAACTTTAATGTCAAAGATATTCCTGTTGGAGAGATTGTTGGTACAACGCACAGCAGTGACTATCTAACACGAGAGGTAACTGTAAAGTTAAGTGCTGATATCAAAGATCTTCATGTGGTAGAGTTAGTGGGGAATTAGCAATGAGATTGTTAAAACAAATTGGTATTTTCTTTTTACTCCCTTTTGTTGTGCTAATTGATGCACATATTGGACAATTGGTGGGATCCTTTTTCCCCCACTTTCATTTAGCCAGTCATTTTCTATTTTTATTTCTCTTATTTGAAACAATCGAAGTGTCAGAATATCTCTACCTAGCCTATTGTTTTATAGTGGGTTTGGTTTACGATATCTATTTTTTCCACTTGATTGGAATTGCCACGCTTTTGTTTATCTTGATAGGTGCTTCGCTCCACAAGTTCAATAGCGTGATTTTGACAAATCGTTGGACAAGGATGTTGACCATTATTGTGATCAGTTTTCTGTTTGATATGGGGAGCTATCTTTTGGCTCTTGCCGTGGGACTGACTGTAGATTCCATGCCGATATTCATCGTCTATAGCCTTGTCCCATCAATGATTCTGAACTTCTTATGGATTGTCATTTTTCAATTTATTTTTGAAAAAATTTATCTATAAGAAAGAAATATAAATGTAACAAAGGCGTAATATTTATTATGTCTTTTTTTGGTATACTAGTAATGTCTCAAATAGAAGGAGTATCGACAGAATATGAAGAAAAAAATCTTAGCGTCACTTTTGTTAAGTACAGTATTGGTCTCACAAACAGCAGTATTGACAACTGTTCGTGCAGAAACAACTGATGAAAAAATTGCTGCTCAAGATAATAAAATTAGCAGTTTAACAGCGCAACAACAAGAAGCTCAAAAGCAAGTGGATCAAATCCAAGGTCAAGTTTCAACAATTCAAGCAGAGCAAGCAAGCTTGCAAGCCGAAAACGAAAAATTACAAGCTGAATCTAAAAAACTTGAAGGAGAAATTACAGAGCTTTCTAAAAATATCGTGGCTCGTAATGCTTCTTTAGAAAAACAAGCACGTAGCGCACAGACAAATGGAGCTGCGACTAGCTACATTAATACAATTGTAAACTCAAAATCAATCACAGAAGCCATTTCACGTGTTGCTGCAATGAGCGAGATTGTATCAGCTAACAACAAAATGTTGGAACAACAAAAGGCTGATAAAAAAGCAATTTCCGACAAACAAGTTGCAAATAATGAAGCAATCAATACAGTTATTGCTAACCAACAAAAACTTGCTGATGATGCGCAGGTATTGACAACTAAGCAAGCAGAGTTGAAGGTTGCAGAGTTGAATCTTGCTGCTGAGAAAGCTACTGCAGAAGGTGAGAAAGCTAGTTTGCTAGAGCAGAAAGCAGCAGCAGAGGCAGAAGCACGTGCGGCTGCAGAAGCAGAGGCAGCTTACAAAGCACGTCAAACAAGCCAACAGCAATCAGTTGTTGCTTCTGGAAACACAAGTTTCTCAGCTCAAGTACAGGCAACATCAACAACTGACGAGGAAGATTCAAGCTACACTCCGGCACCTGCGCCAGCGCCTGCTAGACAACGTCCAACTTACAGCTCAAATGCTTCAAGTTATCCAACTGGTGAATGTACTTGGGGAGCTAAAACATTGGCACCTTGGGCTGGAGATTACTGGGGGAACGGAGCTCAGTGGGCAACAAGTGCAGCTGCAGCAGGATTCCGTACAGGTTCAACTCCACAAGTTGGTGCGATTGCATGTTGGAATGATGGTGGTTATGGACACGTAGCGGTTGTTACAGCAGTTTCATCATCAACTCGTATCCAAGTATCAGAATCAAACTACGGTGGAGATCGTACAATCGGAAACAAACGTGGATGGTTCAACCCAACCACAACTTCTGAAGGTTACGTAACATACATCTATCCAAACTAATGTATAAAACGAAGAGACTCAATCGAGTCTCTTTTAATGTTTTTATCCGAAAGTCCTACTAAAATTCTACTAAATAGCTTGAAAATACTGTTGAAATATGATAAAATAAAACCTGTCGTGTAAACGATAATACTCATTCTTGATGAATTGTGAAACTGTTGCCCTTGGGTCGTTTTGCAAGTTGAAATCGAGAAGAGGAAAAAACAAAAAGGAGAAATACTCATGGCAGTAATTTCAATGAAACAACTTCTTGAGGCTGGTGTACACTTTGGTCACCAAACTCGTCGCTGGAACCCTAAGATGGCTAAGTACATCTTCACTGAGCGTAACGGAATCCACGTTATCGACTTGCAACAAACTGTAAAGTACGCTGACCAAGCATACGACTTTATGCGTGATGCGGCAGCTAACGATGCAGTTGTATTGTTTGTTGGTACTAAAAAACAAGCTGCTGACGCTGTTAAAGAAGAAGCAGAACGTTCAGGTCAATACTACATCAACCACCGTTGGTTGGGTGGAACTCTTACTAACTGGGGAACTATCCAAAAACGTATTGCTCGTTTGAAAGAAATCAAACGTATGGAAGAAGAAGGAATCTTCGACGTTCTTCCTAAGAAAGAAGTTGCACTTCTTAACAAGCAACGTGCACGTCTTGAAAAATTCTTGGGTGGTATCGAAGACATGCCTCGTATCCCAGATGTAATGTATGTAGTTGACCCACATAAAGAGCAAATCGCTGTTAAAGAAGCTAAAAAATTGGGAATCCCAGTTGTAGCGATGGTTGACACAAACACTGATTCAGACGATATCGATGTAATCATCCCAGCTAACGATGACGCTATCCGCGCTGTTAAATTGATCACAGCTAAATTGGCTGATGCTATCATCGAAGGACGCCAAGGAGAAGATGCAGCAGCAGTTGAAGCAGAATTTGCAGCTTCAGAAGCTCAAGCAGACTCAATCGAAGAAATCGTTGAAGTTGTAGAAGGCGATAACGCTTAATTCATATAAATAGTAATTACCTAGGAGGGCGGGGCGTAGCCCGGCTCTCCTATTTTTAAAAAATATAGGAGAATCAAAATGGCAGAAATTACAGCTAAACTTGTAAAAGAGTTGCGTGAAAAATCTGGTGCCGGTGTTATGGACGCTAAAAAAGCGCTTGTAGAAACAGACGGCGATATCGAAAAAGCGAT
This sequence comes from Streptococcus oralis, assembly GCF_901543815.1. Classification (GTDB taxonomy): domain Bacteria; phylum Bacillota; class Bacilli; order Lactobacillales; family Streptococcaceae; genus Streptococcus; species Streptococcus oralis_CM. Next base: position 1,912,827 of record NZ_CABEIU010000002.1, on the reverse strand, counting down.
TGAATTGCTTCGTGAAAAAGGTATGGCGAAAGCAGCTAAGAAAGCTGACCGCGTTGCTGCAGAAGGTTTGACTGGTGTATTTGTTAACGGTAACGTTGCAGCAGTAGTTGAAGTAAATGCTGAAACTGACTTCGTTGCGAAAAATGCTCAATTCGTTGACTTGGTAAATGCAACAGCTAAAGTAATTGCTGAAGGTAAACCAGCTAATAACGAAGAAGCACTTGCTTTGACAATGCCTTCAGGTGAAACTCTTGAAGCAGCCTATGTATCTGCAACAGCTACAATCGGTGAAAAAATCTCATTCCGTCGTTTTGCTTTGCTTGAAAAAACAGATGCACAACACTTTGGAGCATACCAACACAATGGTGGCCGTATCGGTGTCATCTCTGTTATTGAAGGTGGAGACGAAGCACTTGCTAAACAAATCTCAATGCACATTGCTGCGATGAAACCAACAGTTCTTTCTTACAAAGAATTGGATGAGCAATTCGTTAAAGATGAGTTGGCACAATTGAACCACGTGATTGACCAAGATAATGATAGCCGTGCAATGGTTGGTAAACCAGCTCTTCCACACTTGAAATATGGATCAAAAGCTCAATTGACTGATGAAGTGATTGCTCAAGCTGAAGAAGACATCAAAGCTGAGTTGGCTGCAGAAGGCAAACCAGAAAAAATCTGGGACAAAATCATTCCAGGTAAAATGGACCGCTTCATGCTTGACAACACCAAAGTTGACCAAGCATACACACTTCTTGCCCAAGTCTACATCATGGACGATAGCAAGACAGTTGAAGCTTACCTTGAATCAGTAAATGCTTCAGTAGTTGAGTTCGCTCGCTTTGAAGTTGGTGAAGGTATTGAGAAAGCTGCAAATGACTTCGAAGCAGAAGTTGCAGCTACAATGGCAGCAGCCTTGAATAACTAATGATAAAAGAGGAAGCAATTTGCTTCCTTTTTCTTATGTGACTATTAGTCCGTCTCGCTCCGTGAGGTGCGAGACAAATAAACCACCCGCTATGCGGGTGCGCGTCGAAGGTTATACCAAAAAACTCCAAACGCGATACAATAAAGGTGTTCAAGCCAATTGTAAAGCGAAAGGAGAAAAATATGGCACAAAAGGCACATAGTTTATCACACACAAAGTGGATGTGTAAATATCACATTGTGTTCCCCCTAAGTATAGACGAAAAATCATTTATAATCAATATCGAAGTAGTTTGGGAGAAATATTCCACCGATTATGTAGTTATAAAGGAGCTGAAATTATCGAGGGTCACTTAATGCCAGACCATGTACATATGTTAGTAAGTATTCCACCAAGGATAAGTGTTTCAAGTTTCATGGGTTATTTAAAAGGCAAAAGTGCACTCATGATGTCTGACAAACACGCCAACCTTAAGTACAAGTTTGGAAATCGACATTTCTGGGCAGAAGGTTATTATGTGAGTACAGTGGGACTTAATGAAGCCACAATTAAGAAATATATTCAAGAGCAGGAAAAGCATGATATAGCACTAGATAAATTAAGTGTAAAAGAATAGGAGGATCCCTTTAGGGATAGTGGTAAGTAATGCGAACACCTCTTTGAGAGGTTTGTGAAGAGTCAAGAGCAATGAGGCTTGAACAACGTGAAAGCCAGCGTCTTTAGGCGCTGGCTGGTAATTTGGGCTTATAGCCCTGGTGCAAACCACCCGTTAGACGGGTGGTTATGATTTTGCTGTAGGGAACTTAGATTTTTCTTTAAATTGAACAAAGAAAAAGCCCTATAATAAGGGCTAAGTGCATTTAGGAGACTACACTTCAAATTCATAGAGTGCTGTAGACAAATAACGTTCGCCGTTATCTGGTGCTAAAGCAAGGACTTTCTTACCTGTACCTAATTTCTTGGCAACCTCAATTGCCCCGTAAATCGCTGCAGCTGAAGAAATCCCAACAAGGAAGCCTTCTTTTCCACCAATTTCACGGCCAAGTGTGAGTGCATCATCTGATGTTACACGGACGATACCATCATAGGCTTTTGTATCAAGTGTATCAGGAATAAATCCAGCTGAGATACCTTGAATTTTGTGAGGTCCTGGTTTTTCACCAGACAAGATAGCTGACTCGTCTGCCTCAACTGCATAAACTTGAATGTCTGGATTTGCTGCTTTAAGAGCGTGAGAAACACCTGAAATCGTTCCACCAGTACCAACACCACCCACAAAAGCATCTAGTCCATCAGAACCGAAAGCAGCCAGTATTTCAGCTCCTGTTGTTCTTTCGTGTACTTCAGGATTAGCTGGATTGTTAAATTGGAGTGGAAGGAAGCCGTCACGTTCAGCTGCGATCTCCTGAGCCTTGGCAATTGCGCCTTTCATTCCTTCGCTACCAGGAGTAAGGACGAGTTCAGCACCATAGGCTTGGATAATCTTACGTCGTTCCACACTCATTGTTTCGGGCATGACGATAACAACTTTATATCCCTTAGCAGCACCTACCCAAGAAAGTCCGATACCAGTATTTCCACTCGTTGCCTCAACAATGGTAGCACCTGGTTTTAGAATACCATCTTGTTCCGCTTTTTCAATCATGCTAAGGGCAATACGGTCTTTTACTGACGATCCAGGGTTAAAAGCTTCAAGTTTTACATAAACATCTGCAGCACCCTCTGGAACAATGTTGTTAAGTTTAACAATCGGTGTTTGTCCGATTAGTTCAGTGATATTGTTATAAATAGCCATAGATATACCTCTTTGTATAAGATGATACTAGTATAACGCGCTCAAGGCTATTTGTAAAATATAGAAATCCTATCAAAGCGATAGGATTTTTTTATATCAAAGGTCTGAGCTGTAAATCTGCGAATAAATTTAGTAGGTGCTATCTATATTTTTGTTTACAATAAGTTTACAGGAACTTCAACTTCTCGTAAACCTTGATCTGTTAAAGCAACCTTTCCATTAAAAAACTCCACAAGAGCAGCCTTGATATTTTCTTTCTCTTCCTTGTCAACATAAATTATCGTATCGACTTGATCTGTAAAGTTTGTATCCAGCTCCATGAGATCATGTTCTTTAAGGAAGTTACTGTACTCTTGGTATTGAGCGTAAGACATTTGAATGGCTATACCAGCTTGCTCTTTGATTTCAATAATGCCAATTTCTTTGACAGCCAAGGCCACACTACCTGCATAAGCGCGAATCAAACCGCCAGCGCCTAACTTAATTCCCCCAAAGTAGCGAGTAACCACTACGCAGACATTAGTAAGATTGTGATTTTCTAAGACACCGAGCATAGGGACTCCAGCAGTACCACTAGGCTCACCATCATCACTCGTACGCTTGATTTCACTTCGTTCCCCTACAATAAAAGCTGAGCAGTTATGGGTAGCTTTGTAGTGTTCTTTTTTGATGGTCGTGATGAAGTTACGAGCTTCTTCTTCACTATAGACACGCTTTGCGTGACAGATAAAGCGTGACTTTTTAATTTCTTCTTGGACTTGCCCGTCCTCTTTAATTGTTCTAAATTCCATGATTTAATTGTACTAAAAAAACACCTAAAGCGCTAGATTTTTACGAATAGAGAAGTATGAAAGTAAATCCAAATTATCTCGGTCGCTTATTTACTGAGAAAGAATTAACTAAAGAAGAACGTCAGATGGCCGTGAAACTGCCAGCAATGAGAAAAGAGAAGGGAAAACTTTTCTGTCAACGTTGTAATAGTACGATTCTAGAAGAATGGTATTTGCCTATTGACGCTTACTATTGTAGGGAGTGCTTGCTGATGAAGCGAGTCAGGAGTGATCAAGCTTTATACTATTTTCCGCAGGAAGATTTTTCTAAGCAAGATGTTCTAAAATGGCGTGGCCAATTGACTCCTTTTCAAGAGAAGGTATCGAAGGGATTGATCCGAGCAGTCAAAAAGAAAGAACCGACCTTAGTTCATGCTGTGACAGGTGCTGGAAAAACAGAGATGATTTATCAAGTTGTGGCCAAAGTGATTGATGATGGTGGTGCAGTATGTTTGGCCAGCCCTCGCATAGACGTTTGTTTGGAACTGTATAAGCGCCTGCAGAATGATTTTGCTTGTGAGATAGCACTACTTCATGGCGAATCAGAGCCCTATTTTCGAACTCCCCTAGTGGTTGCAACGACGCATCAGTTATTAAAATTCTATCATGCCTTTGATTTGTTGATAGTGGATGAAGTAGATGCCTTTCCTTATGTTGACAACCCTATACTTTACTACGCTGTAAACCAATGTGTAAAGGAAGATGGGTTAAGGATATTCCTTACAGCAACTTCTACAGATGAGTTAGATAAGAAGGTTCGCACAGGAAAACTAAAACGGTTGAGCTTGCCAAGACGATTTCATGGAAATCCATTGATTATTCCAAAGCCAGTTTGGTTATCGGATTTTAATCGTTACTTAGATAAGAGTCAGTTGTCACCTAAGTTAAAGAGCTCCATTGAGAAGCAGAGAAGAACAGGTTATCCCTTGTTAATCTTTGCATCAGAAATTAAAAAAGGCGAGAAACTAAAAGAAATATTGCAGGAACAGTTTCCAAATGAAAATATCGGCTTTGTTTCCTCTGTCACAGAAAATCGATTAGAGCAGGTGCAAGCTTTTCGAGATGGAGAGTTGACGATACTGATCAGTACGACAATTTTAGAGCGTGGAGTTACCTTCCCTTGTGTGGATGTTTTCGTAGTAGAAGCTAATCATCGTCTCTTTACCAAGTCTAGCTTGATTCAGATTGGTGGGCGAGTTGGGCGTAGTATGGACAGACCAACTGGTGAGTTGCTCTTCTTTCATGATGGATTAAATACTTCCATCAAAAAGGCAATCAAGGAAATCAAGCAGATGAACAAGGAGGCGGGATTATGAATTGTTTATTATGTGGCCAGTCAACAAAGAGTGACTTGACATTTAGTCACCTCTTACTGTTTAAGAATGAGCACAACTATCTTTGCTCAGCTTGTGATTCTACTTTTGAGAAGATTGGTGAAGACCATTGTCCAAACTGCATGAAAAGAGGGTTGTCAACAACGTGTCAAGATTGTAAACTTTGGTGTGAAGATGGGATTCAAGTTGATCATAAAGCAATCTTCACCTATAATCAAGCTATGAAAGACTTCTTTAGTCGATATAAGTTTGATGGGGATTTTCTGCTTAGAAAGGTTTTTGCTCCTGTACTTGCGGATGAGTTGAAAAAATATAGAGACTATGAATTTGTGGTAATTCCCCTAAGTCCTGAAAGATTGCTTGAGAGGGGATTTAATCAGGTTGAAGGTTTGGTTGAGGCAGCAGGATTTTCCTTTCAAGATTTACTAGGGAAAAGAGAAGAGAAGGCTAGTTCTTCTAAGAATCGCTCAGAACGATTAGCTACGGAAATTCCCTTTTATATTAAAACGGAAGCCCCTCTTCCTAAGAAGATTTTGGTTATTGATGACATCTATACGACAGGGGCGACTATCAATCGTGTGAAGCGACTTTTTGAAGAGGCAGGTGTTTTGGAAGTCAAAACTTTTTCTCTTGTAAGATAAGGAAAAAATTTGCAAAATGAAAATGAAAGCGTTATAATATAGTTAGAAAAATAAAAATGTTTAGAAAGAAGGTACTTATATGATTAAATATAGTATCCGTGGTGAAAACCTAGAAGTAACAGAAGCAATTCGCAATTATGTAGTTTCTAAACTCGAAAAGATCGAAAAATATTTTCAACCTGAACAAGAGTTGGATGCACGTGTCAACTTGAAAGTTTACCGTGAAAAAACAGCAAAAGTTGAAGTAACAATTCCACTTGGGTCAATTACTCTTCGTGCAGAAGATATTTCTCAAGATATGTATGGTTCTATCGATCTTGTAACAGATAAAATTGAACGCCAGATTCGAAAAAATAAAACAAAAATCGAACGCAAGAATAAAAATAAGGTTGCAACAAGCCAACTCTTTACAGATGCTCTAGTTGAAGATGCAAATGTTGTGCAGCCAAAAGTGGTTCGTTCAAAACAAATTGATTTAAAACCAATGGATTTGGAAGAAGCACTTCTTCAAATGGATTTGTTGGGGCATGATTTCTTTATCTATGTTGATGTCGAAGATCAAACAACAAATGTTTTGTATCGCCGCGAAGATGGTGAAGTTGGTTTGCTAGAAGTTAAGGAATCATGAAATCTTGACAACTATGTAAAAGTGGTTTACACAATTGTAAACCACTTTTGTATTGCATCATTATACAAGGTATAAATGGAGGTAGTTATGAAAGAGGTAGTGATTGTTTCAGCAGTGCGAACTCCTATTGGTTCCTTTGGAGGAAGCTTGAAGAATGTTTCTGCTGTTGATTTAGGAGCTTTGGTTATTAAGAGTGTTTTGGAGAAGGCGAGTGTGAAACAAGAGCAAGTAGATGAAGTGATTATGGGGAATGTCCTAGGCGCAGGTTTAGGTCAAAACGTAGCTCGTCAAATGAGCATTCAAGCGGGGCTCCCTGAATTTACACCAGCCTTTACCATTAATAAGGTTTGTGGTTCTGGGTTGAAGGCAGTTCAGTTAGCTGCTCAAGCGATTCGATGTGGCGATGCAGATATTATCGTAGCTGGTGGTGCAGAAAACATGAGTCAGACTCCATATGTTTTGCCAAACTTCCGTTGGGGCGGCCGTATGGGAGATTCGAAAGTGGTAGACACCATGATTAAGGACGGTTTGTCTGATGCTTTTAACGAATACCATATGGGGATTACAGCTGAGAATGTGGCTGAGGAATATGGTATTAGCCGGGATGAACAAGATGCTCTTGCTTTGGAATCACAAAAACGAGCAGTGGCGGCTATAGAATCTGGACGCTTTAAGAAAGAGATTGTTCCAGTGGTCATTCCTCAACGCAAAGGTGATCCTATTGTCTTTGATACAGATGAATTTCCTAGAAAAGATGCCAGCTTGGAGAGCTTGTCTAAGCTAGGTCCTGTTTTCAAAAAAGACGGTTCTGTTACAGCAGGTAATGCATCAGGTATCAATGACGGAGCAGCTGCTGTCTTGGTCATGAGTGCTGAAAAAGCTGAAGAATTGGGACTCCCAGTGATTGCTCGTATTCATTCGTATGCAAGTGCAGGTTTGGATCCTAAGATGATGGGATGTGGACCGATTTATGCGACTCGCAAGGCTCTTGAAAAAGGCAATTTGACAGTTGAAGATCTCGACTTGATTGAGTCAAATGAAGCCTTTGCTGCCCAGGCTTGTGCAGTTGGTAAAACACTTGGTTTCAACACAGATATTGTCAACGTCAATGGTGGCGCCATTGCTCTTGGTCACCCAATTGGGGCTTCCGGTTGCCGTATCCTAGTAACGCTGGTACATGAGATGATGAAACGTGATGCTAAAACTGGGTTAGCGACTCTCTGTATCGGAGGAGGGATGGGGACTGCCCTTATCGTGGAACGTTAGGTGTTAGTGATCTGAACACGTGGGTAGGAGGGTGATGATTCCCTCCTCTTTTTGTGTCTGAAGTTAGAGAAATCAATCATGAAAGAAAGGCTTGCATCTTTTAAAAGGTCGCTTTTTAAGGGTTATTGTGATATAATAATGCGCAAGAGGTTTAGAATGAAAAAAAATAATTTAATCCCGTTTTCTGCAGTCTTGCTAGGACTTGCAACTTTCGGAATCTTAACTTTGCTGATTATTTTTTCACATAATCTTGCTGTAACAATCACTGTTTTGTTTTTATTTGTACTGTTTTATCTGCTTTTGTTTGTATGGCAAAAAAAACAGTATGAAAAGAGCGAAATTGAACAAATCCAATATGTAAATCACCAAGCCGAAAATAGCTTGAGTACTTTGCTTGATCAAATGCCGGTGGGAGTCCTGAAATTAGACTTATCAAGCGGAGAAGTAGAATGGTTTAATCCCTATGCTGAGCTAATTTTGACTACTGAAGAAGGCGAAATTGATGTTGAGTTAATTCAAACCATCATCAAGGCTTCTGTTGGGAATCCTGGTTCGTATGCTACCTTGGGCGAAACACGCTATGCCGTTCATATGGACAAGGCTTCGGGTGTTTTGTATTTCTTTGATGTTTCTGGGGAGTACGAAGCAACTGTCGAATTGGTAACTAGCCGTCCAGTCATTGGAGTCATCTCGGTAGATAACTATGATGATTTGGAGGATGCGACATCTGACTCTGATATCAGCCATATCAATAGTTTTGTAGCCAATTTTATTTCAGAATTTGCAAGTAAGTATGCTATGTTCTCTCGCCGTGTGGGGATGGATCGTTTTTATGTATTCACAGATTACACAGTACTCGAGGAATTGATGAATGATAAATTCTCTGTTATTGATACTTTCCGAGAAGAATCAAAACAGAGGCAACTAGCTCTAACCCTAAGTATGGGATTTTCTTATGGTGATGGAAACCATGAAGAGATAGGGAAAATTGCCTTGCTCAACTTGAACTTAGCAGAAGTTCGCGGTGGTGACCAGGTGGTGGTCAAGGAAAATAACGAAACCAAGAATCCTGTCTACTTTGGTGGAGGAACTGCTGCATCTATCAAACGTACTCGTACACGTACCAGAGCCATGATGACAGCCATTTCTGATAAGATTCGAAGTGTTGACCAAGTTTTTGTAGTCGGTCATAAAAATCTAGATATGGATGCTTTGGGATCTGCTGTTGGTATGCAGTTGTTTGCAAGTAATATTATTGAGAACAGTTATGCTGTCTATGATGCAGACCATATGCCAGCAGATATCGAACGTGCTATTCAGTTCTTGAAGAAGGAAGATGTCACGAAGCTTTTATCTCTTACAGATGCGATGAAGTTAGTTACAAACCGCTCATTATTGATTCTGGTGGATCATTCCAAGACGGCTTTGACTTTGTCAAAAGATTTTTATGATTTGTTCACTCAAACTATTGTTATTGACCATCATAGACGTGATCAGGATTTCCCTGAGAATGCAGTCATCACCTATATCGAAAGTGGAGCAAGTAGTGCGAGTGAGTTGGTCACAGAGTTGATTCAGTTCCAAAATTCTAAGAAAAATCGTTTGAGTCGTATGCAGGCTAGTGTACTGATGGCTGGTATGATGCTGGATACCAAAAACTTTACGTCACGAGTAACGAGTAGAACCTTTGATGTAGCTAGCTACCTCAGAACACGGGGAAGTGACAGTATTGCTATCCAGGAGATTGCTGCGACAGATTTTGAAGAATATCGTGAGGTAAATGAACTCATTTTACAAGGACGTAAATTGGGTTCAGATGTCTTAATTGCCCAAGCTGAGGACTCAACTACTTATGATACGGTTGTCATCAGTAAGGCTGCCGATGCTATGTTGGCTATGTCTGGTATTGAGGCTAGTTTCGTTCTAGCAAAAAATACACAAGGATTTATCTCAATCTCAGCTCGAAGCCGCAGTAAAATCAATGTCCAACGGATTATGGAAGAACTGGGCGGTGGTGGTCACTTTAACCTAGCTGCTGCGCAGATTAAGGATATGAGTCTATCAGAAGTTGGAGAAAAATTGACTCAACTTATTTTAGATGAATTAAAAGAAAAGGAGAAAGAAGAATGAAAGTAATCTTTTTAGCAGATGTCAAAGGAAAAGGGAAAAAAGGCGAAATCAAGGAAGTGCCAACTGGCTACGCCCAAAACTTCCTGATTAAAAAGAATTTGGCTAAGGAAGCGACTGCTCAGGCAATCGGTGAATTGCGTGGAAAACAAAAATCAGAAGAAAAGGCTCATGCAGAGATGTTAGCAGAGGCAAGAGCCATCAAAGCCAAGCTTGAAGCAGAAGAGACTGTCGTAGAGTTTGTTGAAAAAGTTGGACCAGATGGCCGTACCTTTGGATCCATCACCAACAAGAAAATTGCAGAAGAATTGCAAAAGCAGTTTGGTATCAATATTGACAAGCGTCACATTCAAGTAAAAGCACCAATTCGAGCAGTAGGTTTGATTGATGTACCAGTAAAAATCTACCAAGATGTAACAAGCGTCATCAATCTTCGTGTAAAAGAAGGTTAAGTTTACAACTTCTTGACAAGATTATAAAAGGAAGGAAAGTCGGATGGCAGAAGTAGAGGAACTGCGAGTTCAACCTCAGGATATTTTGGCCGAACAATCTGTTCTGGGGGCTATTTTTATAGATGAGAGCAAGCTCGTTTTTGTCCGAGAATACATTGATTCTCGAGACTTCTTTAAGTATGCTCATCGGTTGATTTTCCAAGCGATGGTAGATTTGTCGGATCGTGGAGAGGCGATTGATGCGACGACAGTTCGAACGATTTTGGATAGCCAAGGGGATCTCCAAAATATTGGTGGCTTGTCCTATCTTGTTGAAATTGTCAACTCTGTACCAACTTCAGCTAATGCGGAGTATTATGCTAAAATCGTAGCCGAAAAGGCTATGCTACGTCGCTTGATTTCCAAGTTGACAGACTCTGTCAACCAAGCCTATGAGGCTTCTAAGCCTGTAGATGAAATCATTGCTCAAGCTGAAAAGGGACTCATTGATGTTAGCGAAAATGCCAATCGTAGTGGTTTCAAGAACATCCGTGATATTCTAAATATCAACTTTGGGAACCTAGAAGTTCGGTCACAACAAACAACGGATATCACTGGTATTGCAACGGGCTACCGTGATTTGGATCATATGACGACAGGTCTCCATGAGGAAGAGCTGATTATCCTAGCGGCGCGACCAGCGGTTGGTAAGACAGCCTTTGCCTTGAACATTGCTCAGAACATCGGGACTAAGTTGGACAAGACTGTAGCTATCTTTTCACTGGAAATGGGTGCGGAAAGTCTAGTAGATCGTATGTTGGCGGCCGAAGGCTTGGTGGAGTCCCATTCTATCCGTACGGGTCAATTGACTGATGAGGAATGGCAAAAATATACCATTGCTCAAGGGAACCTAGCCAACGCGAGTATCTATATCGATGATACTCCAGGGATTCGGATTACGGAAATTCGTTCTCGTTCTCGTAAACTGGCTCAAGAAACAGGAAATCTTGGTTTGATTTTGATAGACTATTTGCAGCTTATCACGGGAACTGGTCGAGAAAATCGTCAACAAGAGGTTTCGGAAATTTCACGTCAGTTGAAAATCCTAGCAAAGGAACTAAAGGTTCCAGTAATCGCTCTTAGTCAGTTATCTCGTGGAGTGGAACAGCGTCAGGATAAGAGACCAGTCTTGTCTGATATTCGTGAATCTGGGTCTATTGAGCAAGACGCTGATATCGTAGCCTTTCTTTATCGCGACGATTACTATGAGCGTGGTGGTGAAGAAGAGGAAGGAATTCCAAATAACAAGGTAGAGGTTATCATCGAGAAAAACCGTAGTGGAGCTCGCGGAACGGTGGAATTGATTTTCCAAAAAGAATACAATAAATTTTCAAGTATCTCAAAGAGGGAGGCATAAGATGTCAGATGCATTTACAGATGTAGCCAAGATGAAAAAAATCAAAGAAGAAATCAAGGCGCATGAGGGACAAGTCGTTGAAATGACTTTGGAGAATGGCCGTAAGCGCCAAAAAAATCGATTGGGTAAGCTAATTGAGGTTTATCCATCTCTATTTATTGTTGAATTTGGGGATGTTGAGGGAGACAAACAAGCCAATGTCTATGTCGAATCCTTCACCTACTCAGATATCTTGACAGAAAAGAACTTGATTCGCTATCTAGACCAAAAATCATAAAATGAAGTGGGCTTTGCTCACTTTTTTCTTTTTCTCCCGAATAGTATAAAGGAGGGTAACCTCGGAAATTTATATTATTAAGGAGAATGAATGACGTTTTTAAAATCAGGAGTTAAGAAGAGTGGATATACTCAGTTGGGTGTAGGACTGGCTACTTTGTTCGTTACGAGTACCTTTTTGTTTGGTGGGGAATCGGTTCAGGCTGACAGTGTAGCGCGTGGAGATGACTATCCACTTCACTACAAAAATGGTAGTGTGGAAATCGACCAGTGGCGGATGTATTCTCGCCAGTGTACGTCTTTTGCGGCCTTTCGTTTGAGTAGTGTGAATGGCTTTGAGATTCCTCCTGCCTACGGAAATGCGAATGAATGGGGATATCGTGCAAAGCGAGAAGGCTATCGTGTGGATACTAAGCCAGAAGTTGGAGCTATTGCTTGGTCGACAGAAGGTTACTACGGGCATGTGGCCTGGGTATCTAATGTATCAGGGGACACGATTGAGATCGAAGAGTATAACTATGGCGTTAGGGAGAAATACAATCGTCGAAGTGTAAAAGCTAGCTCTATGACAGGCTTTATCCATTTTAAGGACTTGGTAGGGAATGGTGGTAGAACTGAAAGTCCTATCAGGTCAGGGTTGGCGTCTAGTGGGACTCATACGTTTACTCAAAAATCTGCCATTCGAAACCAGCCGTCAAGTACAGCACAGGTTATTGACTACTACTATCCTGGTGAAAATGTTAGCTACGACCAAATCGTAGAAAAGGACGGTTATAAATGGCTTAGCTACCTATCCTATAGTGGAACGAGAAGATACGTCCAGCATACAGAAACAGAATCGGTGGAGAATGGTTGGAAGAAGCAAAACGGTATTTGGAATTACCGTGAGAACGGGAAACTCGCAACTGGTTGGAAGAAAATAAACGGCAGTTGGTATCACTTTAAAGACAATGGGACCATGTCAACAGGTTGGGTAAAGGATAGTTCGCATTGGTACTATCTAAAGGCATCGGGGGAGATGCAGACAGGATGGCTCAAGGAAAACGGAACATGGTATTATTTGGAAAGTTCAGGGGCTATGAAGTCTAGTCAGTGGTTCCAAGTAGGAGGAAAATATTACTACGTCAATGCTTCAGGGGCTTTAGCAGTGAATACCATTGTGGATGGCTATCGAGTAGATAGTAACGGAGCTAGAATCTAGAAAGAATATAAAAAAGAAGACTTCACGACCATTTGTCTATTCTTTCCGATGGTATTTTTCCCCGCTTTCCTTTATAATGGGTGTATGGACAAGAAAAAATTATTATTGATTGATGGATCTTCTGTTGCCTTTCGAGCTTTTTTTGCGCTTTATCAGCAGCTGGATCGTTTTAAAAATGCTAATGGACTTCATACCAATGCAATCTATGGCTTTCAACTCATGTTAAATCATGTCTTGGAGCGAGTTGAACCCAGCCATGTTTTGGTAGCTTTTGATGCAGGTAAGACGACTTTCCGAACAGAGATGTATGCAGACTATAAGGGTGGTCGCGCGAAAACTCCAGATGAGTTTCGTGAGCAATTTCCCTTCATTCGTGAGTTGTTAGACCATCTTGGGATTCGCCATTATGAGTTGCCCCAGTATGAAGCGGATGATATCATCGGGACTCTTGGTCGCTTGGCTGAGAAGGATTCTTTTGATGTGACCATTGTCAGCGGGGACAAGGACTTGATCCAGTTGACGGACGAGCATACGGTGGTCGAGATTTCCAAGAAAGGCGTGGCTGAGTTTGAGGCCTTTACACCAGCTTATCTCATGGAAAAGATGGGCCTCACACCAGCTCAGTTCATTGATCTTAAGGCTCTTATGGGTGATAAGTCTGATAATATCCCTGGTGTCACGAAAATTGGTGAAAAGACGGGTATCAAGCTCTTGATGGAGCATGGTTCGCTTGAGGGTATTTATGAAAATATTGATGGGATGAAGGCTTCTAAGATGAAGGAAAATCTCATCAATGACAAGGAACAAGCCTTTTTGTCTAAAACCTTGGCGACTATTGAGACAAATGCACCGATTGAGATTGGCCTTGATGATTTGCTCTATAGTGGCCCAGATGTGGAAAATCTCGGGAAATTCTACGATGAGATGGGCTTCAAACAACTCAAACAAGCTTTAAATATTTCGTCAACGGATGCACCTGAGAGCTTGGATTTCACTATCGTTGACCACGTCAGTCAAGACATGCTGAGTTCCGACTCTATCTTCCACTTTGAACTCTTTGGTGAGAACTACCATACAGATGACTTGGTTGGTTTTGCCTGGTCCTGCGGAGATAAACTTTACGCTACAGACAAACTTGAGCTCTTGCAGGAGCCGATTTTCAAGAATTTTCTAGAAAAAACACCTCTGAAAGTGTATGACTTTAAAAAAGCTAAGGTTCTCTTAAATCGCTTGGGTTTGAATCTGCAGGCCCCTGCTTTTGACAGCCGTTTGGCAAAATACTTACTCTCAACAGTCGAGAACAATGAAATTTCAACCATTGCGAGTCTCTACGGCCAGACTTATCTGGCTGATGATGAGACTTTCTACGGTAAGGGGGTCAAGAAAGCCATCCCTGAGAGAGAGAAATTCTTGGAACACCTGGCTCGCAAGGTTGCTGTTTTGGTTGAGACCGAGCCTGTTTTGCTTGAAAAACTCAGTGAACATGGGCAGTTAGATCTCCTCTATGACATGGAGCAACCTTTGGCTTTTGTCCTTGCCAAGATGGAAATTGCTGGGATCAAGGTCAAAAAAGAAACCCTGCTTGAGATGCAGGCTGAAAATGAGGTCGTTATTGAGCAACTCACTCAAGAGATTTACGAACTGGCTGGTGAGGAGTTTAATATCAATTCACCTAAGCAGTTGGGCGTTCTTCTCTTTGAAAAACTGGGTCTTCCTCTAGAATACACCAAGAAAACTAAGACAGGTTACTCGACAGCCGTGGATGTGCTAGAGCGGCTGGCTCCTATTGCGCCGATTGTTAAGAAAATCCTCGACTACCGTCAGATTGCTAAGATTCAATCTACCTATGTGATTGGTTTGCAAGACTGGATTTTGGATGATGGCAAGATTCACACGCGCTACGTGCAGGATTTGACTCAGACTGGGCGTTTGTCTAGTGTGGATCCAAACTTGCAAAACATTCCTGTGCGTTTGGAGCAAGGCCGTCTCATTCGTAAGGCTTTTGTGCCTGAGTGGGAGGATAGTGTGCTGCTCAGCTCGGACTATTCGCAGATTGAGTTGCGCGTTTTGGCTCATATTTCTAAAGATGAGCACTTGATTAAGGCCTTTCAAGAGGGAGCAGATATCCATACCTCAACAGCCATGCGGGTCTTTGGAATTGAACGTCCTGAGGATGTGACTCCAAACGATCGTCGTAATGCCAAGGCGGTAAACTTCGGAGTGGTTTACGGGATTTCAGACTTTGGCTTGTCTAATAATCTGGGGATTAGTCGTAAAGAGGCTAAAGCCTACATTGACACTTACTTTGAACGCTTCCCAGGTATTAAAAACTACATGGATGAGGTGGTGCGTGAGGCGCGTGATAAGGGCTATGTAGAGACCCTCTTCAAGCGTCGTCGTGAGTTGCCAGATATTAATTCGCGCAACTTCAACATTCGTGGTTTTGCAGAGCGGACTGCCATCAACTCTCCTATCCAGGGCTCAGCAGCAGATATTCTCAAGATTGCTATGATCCAGCTAGACAAAGCTCTAGTTGAAGGTGGCTATCAGACCAAGATGCTGTTGCAAGTGCACGATGAAATCGTTCTTGAAGTTCCAAAGGCAGAATTAGCAGCCGTCAAAGTACTGGTGAAACAAACCATGGAAGAAGCCATTCAGCTCAGTGTTCCTCTCATTGCAGATGAAAATGAAGGAGCAACTTGGTACGAGGCTAAATAAGAAAGATATGATAGAGTTTGAAGTACTTGCCTTCAAACTCTTTTTCATGATTTTCTGTAAGCAGTTTCCTTGACTTATCCTTTTTTTTACGTTATCATATGTCCATATAAGATACGGGAGTCTGTGTACAGTCTGAGAGGAAGTGTTAAACTTCGACCGCACCTGATCTGGGTAATGCCAGCGTAGGGAAGGATACTTAGCCGAATTCTGCACCTTTTCCGTATATGGAAGGGGTTTTCTTTTTGTTAAAAGGAAGCCTAGAAGAGGAGGTTTTTATGAAAGCAAGCATTGCCTTGCAAGTCTTGCCCCTATCACAGGGGATTGACCGGATTGCTATTATCGATCAGGTTATTGCTTATCTGCAAGCTCAATCTGTGACTATGGTGGTGACACCATTTGAAACGGTATTGGAAGGGGAGTTTGATGAGCTCATGCGCATTCTCAAAGAAGCGCTAGAAGTGGCAGGGCAGGAGGCAGATAATGTCTTTGCCAATGTCAAAATAAATGTAGGAGAGATTTTAAGCATCGATGAGAAACTTGAAAAGTATGATGAGACGACACATTAGTCTTTTGGGCTTTATAGGAGTCTTGTCAGTCTGGCAGTTAGCGGGAATATTCAAACTTTTACCCAAGTTTATCTTGCCAACCCCTTTTGAAATTCTCCAGGCATTTGTTCGTGACAGAGAATTTCTCTGGCACCATAGCTGGGCGACCTTGAGAGTGGCTTTACTGGGGTTGGTTCTGGGAGTCTTGATTGCCTGTCTCATGGCGGTGCTTATGGACAGTCTGACTTGGCTCAATGACCTTATCTACCCTATGATGGTGGTTGTCCAGACTATCCCGACCATTGCCATAGCCCCTATCTTGGTCTTGTGGCTAGGTTATGGGATTTTGCCCAAGATTGTCTTGATTATCTTGACGACAACCTTCCCTATCATCGTCAGCATTTTAGACGGATTTAGGCATTGTGACAAGGATATGCTGACCTTGTTTAGTCTGATGCGGGCCAAGCCTTGGCAAATCCTTTGGCATTTTAAAATTCCGGTCAGTCTGCCCTACTTTTATGCAGGTCTGAGAGTCAGTGTCTCCTACGCTTTTATCACAACAGTGGTATCTGAGTGGTTGGGAGGCTTTGAAGGACTAGGTGTTTACATGATTCAGTCCAAGAAACTGTTTCAGTATGATACCATGTTTGCCATTATTATTCTGGTGTCGATTATCAGCCTTCTTGGTATGAAGTTGGTCGATGTCAGCGAAAAATATGTGATTAAATGGAAACGTTCATAGGACAAGAACGTTTGAGAAAAAGAAAAGAGGAAATGAAAATGAAGAAAACATGGAAAGTGTTTTTAACGCTTGTAACAGCTTTTGTAGCTGTCGTGCTGGTGGCTTGTGGCCAAGGAACTGCTTCTAAGGACAGTAAGGAAGCGGAACTCAAGAAGATTGACTTTGTCCTAGACTGGACGCCAAATACCAACCACACAGGGCTTTATGTAGCCAAAGAAAAAGGATATTTCAAAGAAGCTGGAGTGGATGTTGACTTGAAATTGCCACCAGAAGAAAGTTCTTCTGACTTGGTTATCAATGGTAAGGCACCATTTGCAGTGTATTTCCAAGACTACATGGCTAAGAAATTGGAAAAAGGGGCCGGAATCACTGCCGTTGCCGCTATCGTAGAGCACAATACATCAGGAATTATCTCTCGTAAATCTGACAATGTAAGCAGTCCAAAGGACTTGGTTGGTAAGAAATACGGTACTTGGAATGACCCCACTGAACTTGCTATGTTGAAAACCTTGGTAGAATCACAAGGTGGAGACTTTGAGAAGGTCGAAAAAGTACCAAACAACGACTCAAACTCAATCACACCGATTGCCAATGGCGTCTTTGACACTGCTTGGATCTACTACGGTTGGGATGGTATCCTTGCCAAATCTCAAGGCGTAGATGCTAACTTCATGTACTTAAAGGACTATGTCAAGGAGTTTGACTACTACTCACCAGTTATCATCGCTAACACCGACTATCTAAAAGACAACAAAGAAGAAGCTCGCAAAGTCATCCAAGCTATTAAAAAAGGCTACCAATATGCTATGGAGCATCCAGAAGAAGCAGCCGATATCCTCATTAAGAACGCACCTGAACTCAAGGAAAAACGTGACTTTGTCATCGAATCTCAAAAATACTTGTCAAAAGAATACGCAAGTGACAAGGAAAAATGGGGACAATTTGACGCTGACCGCTGGAATGCCTTCTACAAATGGGATAAAGAACATGGTATCCTCAAAGAAGACTTGACTGACAAGGGCTTCACTAACGAATTTGTAAAATAATGACAGAAATTAGACTAGAACACGTAAGCTATGCCTATGGCGATGAAAAGATTTTAGAGGATATCAACCTGCAGGTGACTTTGGGTGAAGTGGTTTCTATCCTGGGACCTAGTGGTGTTGGAAAGACCACCCTCTTTAACCTAATCGCTGGGATTTTAGAAGTTCAGTCAGGGCGAATTGTCCTTGACGGCGAGGAAAATCCTAAGGGGCGCGTGAGTTATATGCTGCAAAAGGATCTCCTCTTGGAGCACAAGACGGTGCTTGGCAATATCATCCTGCCTCTCTTGATTCAAAAGGTGGATAAGGCGGAGGCCATTGCCCGAGCGGATGAAATCCTTGCGACCTTCCAGCTGACAGCTATACGGGATAAGTATCCCCATGAACTCAGTGGTGGGATGCGTCAGCGTGTGGCCTTGCTTCGTACCTACCTTTTTGGACACAAGCTCTTTCTCTTGGATGAGGCCTTTAGCGCCTTGGATGAGATGACCAAGATGGAACTCCACGCTTGGTATCTGGAGATTCACAAACAGCTGCAGCTGACGACCTTGATCATTACACATAGCATCGAAGAGGCCCTCAATCTTAGCGACCGCATCTATATTTTGAAAAATCGCCCTGGGCAAATTGTTTCAGAAATTAAACTAGATTGGTCTGAAGGTGAGGACAAGGAAGTCCAAAAGATTGCCTACAAGCGTCAAATCTTGGCAGAATTAGGCTTAGATAAGTAGAAAAATAGGGAGTTGGTGAAGATTATCCTTTACCAGCGCCCTTTTTCTTTTAAAAATGAGAAAATTTCGGTATAATAGTCAATTATACCGAAATCATTCTATAATCGTTGATACATAAGGGTTTTATGTGTCGATTTTTTAATTTTGTGGACTTTTTTAAGAACTTTTTATTTTTTCTAGGGCAGTTTCAAAGAATGAGACTGCTCTTTTTTGGTTCTCTTTTGATAAATGGCTGTAAGTGTCCATAGTTACAGATATTTTTGCATGGCCAAGCCGTTTCTGTATTTCCTTGTATGGTAGTCCGGCATTAAGCAAGATACTAGCGTGAGTGTGTCGGAAAGCATGAAAGCCTAAGTCAGTACAGTTAGCGTTTTTTAAGTGCTTATGTAGACGATAATCAACCTTTCGAGTATTGATATAGTTGTCAAAGCTATCAGAGAATACTTTTTCATAGGTTAAGCCAATGTTTCTACCGTTTTCTGCTTGTCTTGCTCGGTAGAGACGAAGCATGAGCACTGTTTTATGATCGATATCTAGAACTCTATAGCTTGATTTTGTCTTAGGACTGTTTACCTGGTTTAAAATGTTGAGTGTTTTGTTAATATCGATCGTTCCGTTCTGCAGGTCAATATCAGACCATTCCAGGGCCAGACATTCACGGATGCGCAGTCCAGTAGCTAGGAGCGTTTTATAAAGCACAGTATCATAGAAATTGACAAAGGTATTCTCCAGGTTATCGAGATAGGAGAGGAAGTTTTTAAGTTCCTGATCTTGAAAGTATTTAATTTCTTGTTTATCTCTTGTTATCTTTCTAGGAATGACAATATCACGAGCAGGGTTATTGTCTAATGCTTGAATAGAAACTCCGTACTGTAGAATACGTTTATTTAAGGCATGAAGGTGATTATATTCTTTATACCCCGTTCCGTCCTGATTATACTCTTCCGCCCACTTATTTACCTGAGTTTGGATAATAACAGGGGTAAGTTTATCTAGTTTGTAAGTACCAAATGAGGGTAAGAGGTAATTATTTAAGCAGCCTTTTATCTTTATCTGCGTGTTAGTCTTTATGGTATGCTGGTAGGTTTGCCAAAATAAGTCTACAAGTTCGCTATAGGTTGTTATAGTGAGCGTTGTTTCCGTGTAGAGCCGTTTTTCTCAAATTCTACCTTAGCCTGGGTGACCTTGTTTCTGAGTTCTTTCTTTGTTCGTGCTGATATGGTAGTCTTGACCTTCTTACCAGTTACAGAATCAATGCCAAGATAGATACTAGAGCGGTAGACTGCTGATCCGTCTTTTTTCGTGTGTTGTGTAATCTTCATGGTTTTACTCCTTTTCCATCAGCAGGCAAGCAATTAGAAAAGGTTTTGAGTTTATAGAGTGTAATAAATCACAAGTACGTTATTGTTTTTACAATATTTCTAATAATTTTTTATTGATAGTTTTTAGAAGTTGACTATCACTTCTAAAAATTATAAAATAGTGTTGAAGAATGTGTCTTTTTCTAAAATTAGTTTAGAACCTGCCCTTCTCCTAGCAAATCCCCGCTAGTCCCAACGATAGTTTTCTGCATCTCGAGCAGTCCTCTATCGTTTTTTTTTTTTGTTATCTCAAATTTCCGTTACTAATCAAATCATAAGCCAATAATAATCGTCTCTGAGCTGATAATTCGGAAGCATTATCATTATAATTATCTTGTAGGACAGGAATTACTTTAGAATTAATATAATCTAGTACGGCATTTTGTGGAATATTCTCTATATTATAAGCGATTAATTCTAATTCTCTTGTTTTAGGTGCATTGAGCTCTAGAATAGTTTGCAAATCGCTGTATGCCTTTTTGTTGTGTCTGGGTACCGTATCAATGATGTTTTGCAGAGTTCCCATTTTATTGATTCTTTTGGAGATTTTTTCTTTTTGTTTTTTAGATAAGAAGTCGAACTTATCATAATCTACATCTTTTAGATATTTAACAAAAGGGATTCTAGCTTGTGTATTTTCGTTAGCTATAAATCGTAAGGCGACTTCTGGTAAGAATGTGGCTCCATCGTTGAAATAATCTTCTACATAATCGATGTAGCTAGGATTTACAAACATATTCTTTTTATCACCTAAAGCGACGACTATCCGTCGTTTTTTTATATCTTCAGGAAGAGTGTCAAGATTTTGTGGACTAACAAGGTGACTATCAAGTTTTCCTATTTTACCTGCAGTAACAATTATAGTTTTTATTGATTCTTGAAAACGATTGACTTCATAAGGAGTCAATCCTTGGTTTATTTTTCCTATGTCTGAAAAAATTTGTTTATAGTTATCAGTTCTTAGAATTGAATGTGAGGTATTCAAAGAAGGGTTGTTGACAATCTGTTCTGTAAAATCGTGATTATCCTTTTCATATTCTACAACTGTTATTCGATTAAGATTTTTCCTCATGTCATCATTTGGAAGCTGTGAAGCAAAATCTGTCAATAATTTTTGAACATTTCTATCAGTAAGAGAATATCCTAAAAAAATAATTGGTGATTGAATTAAATTAGAGAGTATTTTTGCACTGATTAAAATGGAATTTTGATCATAAGTTTTATAATCTTTTTCTGTGATAATAATACTGCTGGGGTCATTTACATCTCCATGAATTTTGAATAATTCTGACCAGTTATAGGTTTCGTCAAAAAAACCTTTTTGACCAATATAAACAGTCGGCCTTTTATCTAATTCGGCAAGTAAATCTTCTGTTAAAGTGTCATAATTCGTAGTCACAATAACTTTAGCTTTCGACAGAAAGTTCTTATATTCTTCTATCTCGTCACGCATCTCATCTTTAATTTCATATTTTGAAAAACGCTGTGCAACCGAGTATTTAAAAGGCGAAATGTTATTTGAATAAGCCTCTTCATCGGTAAGACCCTCGACAAAAATGGTTCCATCATAAAAGAGGTCGTCAAATTTTTGCTGGATGTAAGCCGCAGTTTTTACGTTAACTAAAAAATCTTTTTCTAAATCTGTAGTAGTTTCTGGAATTTCTGATCTTTTCAGTGAGCGTTTGAATTGAAAAATACTAGTTGGTTCCTCTATTTGCTCCCAATATTCTTTAAGGAGTGCATCCCAAGTAGGAAAATTTTTCAAATAACGTTTTGACATCCCAGAGCCAATAAATACAATTGGATAACTATTATTTTCAATAATATCTTTAATCATCAAATTATCCCCCTGATTTTTTTAAAAATTAGTAAGTATGATTAAATTGTGGTTTACACAATATTTTAAAACTATGTTTCTATGTTTTTAATATGTACCTAAAAGTGTTATTATTTGTATACTTTTTTATATATCTTTATATTTCTTTTTCTTTTAGATAGAAAAGGTTTTGAGTTTATACCATGCGAGGAGATACGAGAATGCCCCTATTTTCGATTTTAAGAGGATGGACTGTAAAAATGTACCAGATAAGAAAATAAAGCGATTATGGGACTTATATAGTGTCTAGTAATTTTATATTAGTCATCATAATCTTTATGAAGAACAGGATTATCAGCTAATGAGGAAATTATTGTACTAAGTGCTTCTCTATCACTCTTATCTAGGGACAAGAAATCGATAATAGTAATTTTAGTTTTATCAGGAAATGTCATTAGGCCTGCAAGAAATCTTCCGATATTTGTATCAGCATAGTCTTGCATTTCTTTTATCATAAAGTCTTTTTTCTCTTGACTCCAATTTTTAAACTCTTCCTTAGAAAACCTTTTATGACCATAATAATCGGTGATTTCTCTAAGGTTTTCAATCACAGTATCTCTTACTTTTTCACCACGAGTTAGCGCTAATAAACCATATCCTGCGAAGTCCGCAGGGGAATCCATGTTATCTCCATATTTCTCTATAGTCGAAGACAGATAGTTAGTTCTTCTTTCGTCGTCCCCTAAAAGATATCCAACATTTACCCTGAAATATTCAGCAAGTAGTAGAGCAGGTTTTGATTTGATTTCATTACTTGAATTTTCCCAATTTTGATAAGTTCGTAAAGTAATATCCAAACCTAGTTCTTTTTTTATAATATCTTCGTAAAATTCTTTTTGGGAGAATCCTTTTTCTATTCTAAGTTTTTTTAGATTATTTTTAGGTGTTTGTTTTTCCATTAGTTATCCTCTTATACGTTTATCTAGAGTATAACATAGTAGAGAGAAAAAATAAAATCATAGACGAAAAAAATTTCATTTATCGCTTGACAACGAAAAAAAATTCGTTTATAATTCAAAATGTGATGAAAAAACTTTCGTCAAAATAAAGATTTTTTAGAAAGGAGTGAGTTGATAATGTTGTTAACTATAGAACATGCGAAAAAAGTTCGTCGAAAACGAGGAGAACTTCAGTTAGGGAAAGTTCAGTTAGCCAAGAGGCTGAAAATTACACCTCCCACTCTAGTAAAGATTGAAGCTGGCAACTACGATGCACCTAAACGCATTTACGAAAGTGTGATAGAGTGGCTTTTAGAAGACTATTAGAAAGGAGCGAACTAATGGAATTGGTTTACATGGACGGCAAGAAAGAGCCGTATACTACAAGCGAAATCATCGCTGAATGTGCTGGAGTACAGCACCACACTGTAACACGTCTACTAAGAAATCACAAAGAGCGATTTACGGCGTTTGGATTTTATGGATTTGAAATCCATAAATTAGACGGAAAAGGACGACCTAAAAAAGTCTATCGTTTAAATGAGCAACAAGCTACACTACTAATAACTTACTTAGACAACACACCGCAAGTTATTGACTTCAAGACAAACCTTGTTAAAGCATTCTTTGAAATGCGCGACGAACTTTCTAAGCGACAACTACAGAGAGAATTGGAAAAACCAAAGCGCAAAAGTTTAACTGAAGCTATTCAAACATGGGAGAAAGCCCCTAAGCATGCCTATAGTACCCTGACAAACTTACTACTGAAGGGAGTGACAGGGAAGAATAAAACGCAACTCATGAAGGAGCGAGAAAGTAAGAACGGCATTGATGGCTTGACAAGTGTAGAACTGGCAAACTACCAACGTTTGGAAGACATGGCAATAGCCCTAATCAATTTGAATATGGGTTATTCAGAAATTAAGAACCTTGTTTTTAAAGTGTAGGAGTTCGGAAAATGAACAATGAAGTAGAATACCAAACAATCACCAATAGCAAGGGGGTTCCGATTCCTAGGTATCTCAAGGATTTTAAAAACTTAGTTGAGAAGGATAGAGAACTAGCTGGATATCTTTGTAGAAATTATGAGGAGTTAGAAAGTGAGGATTTAGGGGCATTTCTAGAGACGGTGGAGCAGGGATTCAGCTGGATTCTGGATCTTATCGAAAGCAAAGACTTGCTTTATAGACCAAAGTCAGGTAGAAATCATGCAAAAAGAAAATAAAAAAATCACTTGCTCAAATTTTAGACGAAGCGAGCAAGCGAAAAGATTAAGGATATAGAAATTTTTTCTATGCTTTGATTATAGCAAAAAATATATATTCTATCAAATATCTAAAGAAAAACCAAAGTGCAGGCAAGCAATTAGAAAAGGTTTTGAAATCAAGCGCTGAAAGGGTGATTATAAGACCTTGTTTAGTTGAAAGGATGGGTAATTACTCACGAAACACCGCTACAAGCGTTCGCCAACTTGGGGCAATCGCCCAGCGTTTGGAGTGGTGAAATAATCCAATATAGGGAAAAAGGAAAACAGACTATGACAGAAACAACATACGATATTATCGCTAAAAGCTTGGATAGAATTAGTATGGAATTACACCAAGCAGACGAAAACAATGATTTTTTGAGAATAGGACTCTTATCAGGACAATTAAAAGCTATCAAAGAAAACTTACATCGTTTACTTTGGATTGAACTTCCTGAATTGAATGAAAGTCATAAAATCGAAGTCATTTCTAAAAGCACTACTGGAATGTTTTTCCACCCTGGTATTTTTGAAATAGATGCTATGCGACAAGCTTTCTTTAAACGGCAATCTAAGCACTTTTTTGACAACGAAGCAGAGCAACAGGCGTATATAGAACATGCTGAAAAGGAGTATTTAGAGGCTACTATAACCTTAAAAGAAATTCTTTTTAACTCTAAAAATGGAACTCAAAAAGTAAATAAAGGTTGTCTTATAGAGAGGTTTGAGGAGGCAATGCAATGACTCTAGACCTAGATAACATGACACGATCAGAATTTGATAAGCTAATGACTAAAATCAAGGATAGAAATCCGAACCTCTTTCAGTTCATCATTGACTTTTTAGATGATAAAGTAACTCCAGAAGAGGTGTACGACTTTCTGAAGATGGAGCGAAGCTATCAAGTAAATTATATCAAGAATTACAAAGCGAGGGCATGACATGAATGAACTAGATTTAAGCAACACCCAGGCGGTTATCTTTATAGTGGTGTTGCTTGGCTTACTGGTTTATCTAAACCACCGAGACCGCAAAAAAAGCGCCCAAATCGAGCGAGGAAGTGCACAGACAACAGAAACACCTAGCGAGGATTTAAGCCCTGATTATGGGCGATATATTCAGCTTGCAGGGGTTAAGCCATGGGGGTACTAAGATGTTTGAAAAAATGATTGAAGATTTAAAGTCTAAGATTTTGGAAGCGGTGGAACGGTATTTAAAAAGCCATGAGAAAGTATCTCAAAAAAGATTAGATTTGATCAGTAAGGTGGAACTAAAGGAAGAACTGGGCATAGGAGATAAAACCTTGATAAAATGGGAAGGTGCAGGACTACCACAGTATATACCGCCTATTGAAGATACTAGAAAAGCGTATTATAAAATCTCAGACGTTTTAAAGTTCCTGGGGGTAGATGATGGCAAAGACTAAAGTATATTTTTGGTTGAAAATTGATAAGAAATTTTTTGACAACCTATTTATTAAGCGACTAAAAAGTATGCCTGGTGGCTATACCATGACAGTGATCTATATGCGTATGATGTTAGAAAGTCTTGAAAGTGATTGTATTCTGTATTACGAAGGGTACTTTGAAACCTTAAAAGAAGAACTGGCCTTGAAATTAGATGTTTCTGAAGATGATATATCTATGACTATAGCTTATTTTACGCAATGTGGCCTGATTCAGATTGATGAAGATAAAAATGCCGAGTTAACACAAGCAAAAGCTTTGGTACAACAAGAAACAAACCACGCTGCATATATGAGAAGCTACCGCAAAGAGCAACAAGAGAAAGAAAATAATCTTACATTGTTATCTAATAATTTTACAACGTTATCTACATGTAAGACAGAGAAAGAGATAGATAAAGAGAAAGAATTAGAGCAAGATTTAAAGTTAGATATAAATAAAGAATATATAGTCGAGGGAACCTCGCCTAATGAGCAAAGCTCATCTTTCACTTTTCCTACTTGGCTTGAAGAAACAGCTATAAAAGATTTAGAGAAAACAAAACATAAAGAACTTTGGATTCCTATTGTTTATCTGAATCAAGTAGCTAATAAGTGGTATAAGTTTGTTGATAAGACAAAAAGGCTCTTACTAGCACGATTCAAAGAAGGCTATACACTTGAAGATTTTAAACAGGTGATAGATATTAAAACGGCAGAATGGAAGGATAGTCCTGAATTTTCTAAATATCTGAGACCAGAAACACTTTTCGGATCTAAGTTTGACGGTTATTTGAATCAAAAGCCTAAAACTATAAAAGGGAAGTCTGAAGATAACTTCCCAGACCTACCATTTTAGGAGTTGCAAAGATGAAGGAACAATTTAAAGAATTTAATAACAGAAAAATATTGGATAAAGTTTGCGATATTCACCAGGTAAATTATTGGGAAATTTCTGTACCAGTGTTAGGGGGTTCAGAAAGAAAACTACAAGCATTTTGCCCGGAGTGCGTGAAGGGAGAGATTAAACAGAAAGAGAAAGAACTATTACAGCAGTTCGAGGACAGGCAAGCTTACTTTAAAACTTATGATGTCTTAATGCGTGACAGTACGATTCCTAACGAGTTGAAGGGGGCAACATTTGAGAATTTCTTTGTTAAGACTACAGAGGAGCGTCAGATGTTAGAGTTTGTAAAGGGGCAAGCCCAGAAGTACCTTGCAGGTATGACAGGAAATACTTTAATCAGTGGTAGCACAGGAATTGGAAAAAGTCATTTATCTCTTGCATTGGCTAAAGAAATCAATGAGAGTTTCAGGGAGAAGCACGAGCCTAAGAGTGTTTTATTTGTTAGCTTAACCGAGATTATCAAGCAGATAAAAGAAGGCTGGGCTTATGGAAGAAATGCAAACTTAACAGAGTATGAGGCGGTTAAAATGTTAGTTGATGTAGATTTTCTAATCATCGATGACCTGGGGGCAAAAAATGGGACGGTAACACCTAAGAGCGATTGGGAACAGGATTTCTTGTTTGATATTATCAATAATCGAGAAACTACGATTTTTAATACAAACTTAGACAGTAGCGAACTACGAACGGTTTACAATGCTAGAAACTCAAGTAGAATTTTGAAAGGTTTAGAAGGGAACACTTTCAAGGCTTTCACGATCAAAGACAAGAGATACACTATAAACACAGTGAGGGGAGAATTTCAATGAATGATGATAAAATGCGATTTGCAACAGAAAAAGGCTTTGTTGTCTACGAAAAATGTGGTATAATAGAGATAGAAAAAGTTCCAAGGTTTGGAGAGATAATTTTATTCTACTCAGATGGGAAATTTACCCATCTAGTCAAAAAAGAAACTAAAAAATAGGTCTATTGAGAACAACTCAGGGACATACCGTAAGCATATAATGCTAGTGGTATGTCCCTTTTTGTTTGCATAGAAAGGGGGTGAGGAAGATGTCAGGAGATACTTCTTTAGGGTATGTAGTAGCCAATAAGTTTTCTATGGATCCAGATAAAAGACAGAAAATCTTTTCTCAGTGTAAAAAAGAAGATGAAAGCTTAGAACAACGGAAACAAGAAATACTAGAAAAATATGCTAACAAACAAGACAAATCAAAATCTAGAAAAAATGATTCTAAAGGCTCGGAGAGTCATAAAAGAAAAGCTAAGAGCAAAGAATTTTAGAAAAAATTATAAACAAAAATCAGATATTAAAAGATGAAGGAGCAAAAAATGACAACTAACTTAGTTAAACAAAAAGAAAATCTAGAAGCTTATATCCGAAGTACAGGTTATAACACTAGAGGGATGAACGTAGAAAATAATCATGTACTCATTGAAAAACCAATCCTTGATAGTTACGAAGATGAACATCAACGTAAAGAACTGGTTGATCTAGTAAATGTTATTGAGACTCGTACCCGTGGTGGGAAGTATGAAGTAACTGACTTTGAATCTGATTCATTACAAGAAGTTAGCGAAAATTCGGTTGATAGAACAGAAGCAGATAAAAAGAAAACTATCAGCGTTGATTACTTAGTTAAATTATTCAGTGGAAAACTTGATTTTTCACAGGAGCAATTAGATGATGGGCAATATAATTTAACGGATTTTCTTGGTAAGAAGATTATTAAATTAAAACGTAGAACACGAAATAGAGAAATCGGAAAAATCTTGCAGACTGCTAACGTTCAAACTGCTACAAGTATGGATGATTTGAAATCTATTATTTCTTTAATCAATCCAGAGCGTAATGTATCTATGGTTGTTAGTCAATCACTATTTAGTGTCTTAGAAAAAATGAAAGACACTTCAGGAAATTATCTTCTTAAAGTTGATAAAGAGACAGGAACGAGTGAAACATTTTTTGTAGATAACTTTTTAATTGTAGATGATACGACATTAGGGAACAAAGGTGACAAAAAAGGCTTTATCGGAGATCTAGAAAATTTTGTTACTTTGTTTGATCGCAAGAAAGATACACTTAGTTGGGTGAATGCGAATGACTATTTTGGAAAACGGTTGATTTTACATACCCGATTTGATGTAAAAAAAGTTGAAGAAAATTGTGGTTACTTTATTCAATGGAACTAGGAGAAAGAAATGGATATTAATCAAGTATTTGAAACACTGGATGATCTAGATAATAAAAAAAGTAAGATTAATTCAGCACGAGAACAGTTAAGCGAAAAAAGGAAAAGCCTGTTAGGCAATCAAGCAATTTCATTTGAGAATATAGATAATTTTTTATCTAATAACTTAGAGTCTTTGGAACAGCTTGAAAAGATGGAAAAAGCTATTAATTCTCTTCAGGAAAAATTTGATAGTGATTTTTCAGAAGCTAATGCAGTCATCTTTGAATACATTTTTAAAGAGACTAAGCAACGGATGGAAACTAAGAAGATCTATAAACAATACCGAAAGAAACTTAGACGAATTCTGGACGCATATGATGAAATTCAAGAACTGAAGAAGGAAGTAGAAGAAATCCATACAGGTGTAGTCAGAGAAATAAGTCAGAGACATTCTCTATCGCCGTATCGAACAGAAGTAAGTCCGCTTACTGTCCTACCATTCTTAACCCCTGATTCTAGCGGATGGATGAATTTTTCTAAGGAATATCGGGACATCAAAGTGTATTTAGAGAAATAGGGAACAAATTAAGTAAGGCTAGTGATATATGGCTCAAACAAAAGAAATATCGCTAGTCCTACTTTTATGCTTTACTAAGTTTCACATAACAAAGTAAGCATAAACTGAAAAGAAGTAATAGCTTGAAAGCAAGGTATATCAGGGGTTTACAGAATGGAGTGAGTTTCACAGAATGTAAGATATGAGAAACTGAGGGGATAAATTAAAGAAATTTCCCTTGAACTTGTCATACTGAAGAGTTGTCAAACTTAAAACAATGATACCTGGTAAGTGGAGTGTTGGAAGGCTTTTAGCGCTTTTTGTCAGTTTGACAGAATTTACAATTTGACAAATTGAAAGATAAAAAAATTTTTAAATTTAAGTGGAGGTACTTGCCTATGTACGAGTTGAGTAACAGAGACCTGGACGGGATAGATATTGAGTTAGGACGATATAGAACGCTTGCCAATAAAATTTATTTGAGAAGACAGGAACTGATACATAATAAGAAACATAGCACTGAAGATTATACTGGTGGGAAAGGCAAGACAGTATCTAGTCCTACTGAAGCGACAATCATTAGAATTGAAGAAGACCAAACACTAAGATATTTAGAAGGTTTCAAACTAGTTGTAGATACCTTGATGGAAAACTTAATTGAAAGTGATCTAGTCATTTTTAAAATGAGATATTTAGAAGCTGGTGCGACTTGGGAAGACGTGGCAGAGAAACTAAATAAAACTACTCGTTATATAAATAGCCGTAGAAAGGTAATCGCTAAAAGATTTGTGGAATTGAAAGGATATTGACTCCCCCCACCTTTTAAAAAATCTTTCTGCCCAGTAGGGTACCGGTGAAGGGAACTTTTTCCAAGTCGGAGCACTTCAGACAAAAAGGGGGTAAAAACTAATATATTTAGGATGAAAGGCTTACTTTTAAGAAAAAATTATAGAAATCTTCAAATAAATTGTTTTAAGAGATGTATTATAATTGGCAGCCCTGAAAATAAAAAAAGATTGACATCTAAGTTTTAATGTTTTATACTATGAGTGAAGTTACTATTTGAAATAGATAGAAACAAAATTCTTGAACATGTAAATTACTCAGATAAAACAAATTGCTCAGATAAAACAAATTGCTTAGATAAAACAAATTGCTCAGATAAAACAAATTGCTCAGATAAAACAAATTGCTTAGATAACACAAATTGCTCAGATAAAACAAATTGCTTAGATAACACAAATTGCTCAGATAAAACGAATTGCTTAGATAAAACAATAATATAAATTGCTGAATTTAACCTTGATTACTATTTTCAAGATAACTTCTATTTTAAGTGCTTCAAACTAAACAATGGAATAATTTCCATGTTTAAATTTTTTGACAATAAAGGAGCAATTTCTATGCTTAATTTTATTAAAGTACTTGCAGTTTTAGTGTTAGTTTATATTTTATTCCTTCTTGCCTTGGGTGTACCCATTTCGTTAATTTTTGCATTATCGATTTTATTATTTATTGTCACATTTGTAATCATTATAACTGTGGTTATTCTAGTGATTAAAGATAAGATGAAGCGTAACAACTAACATTTTCTTCCCTCAGAAATTATCTGAGGGTTTTTCTTTGTGTCTTATGGCTATGCTGTGGAAGGTATGCTTATAATATTACCAGGTAATAAAAAAGCACGTCTGACCGTGCTAGTTTCTTGCCTGCTGAACTCATCAATATTACGCCCTTTTTTAGGGCTCTTTTTTGTGGACTTTTTTAAGAACTTTCAAGAAAAACTAAGGCGATTTAATGCCTAAATGTTTTTAAAGAAAGTCAGTATTTTCAAGGGCTGAGCTCTAAAAATTTGACTTATAGAGTGTTAAATGATAGTATAGTCAAAGATAGTCAAGGTTCAAAGAAGGAGTTTGATTTACTATGAGATTTAAAAATACATCAGATCATATCGAAGCCTATATCAAGGCGATATTAGATCAATCTGGTATCGTGGAACTGCAGCGGAGCCAGTTGGCAGATACCTTTCAGGTTGTGCCGAGTCAGATTAACTACGTAATCAAGACACGTTTTACAGAAAGCAGAGGTTACTTAGTTGAGAGCAAGCGTGGTGGCGGAGGCTACATTCGCATAGGGCGTATTGAGTTTTCCAATCATCATGAGATGCTCCGCGATTTGCTTTACTCGATTGGTGAGCGAGTTAGTCAGGAGATTTATGAGGATATTCTCCAGCTTTTGGTGGAGCAGGACTTGCTGACCAAGCAGGAGATGACCTTGCTGGCATCTGTGGCAACGGATCGTGTCCTAGGGGAAGAATCCTCAGTTGTCCGTGCCAATATGCTCCGACAGCTATTACAAGAGGTAGATAGAAAAGAGAAGTAAGATGAACTATTCAAAAGCATTGAATGAATGTATCGAGAGTGCCTACATGGTTGCAAGCCATTTTGGAGCCCGTTACCTAGAGTCTTGGCATTTATTGATTGCCATGTCCAATCACAGTTATAGTGTGGCAGGTGCGACTCTAAATGATTATCCTTATGAAATGGACCGTTTAGAAGAGGTTGCGTTGGAACTGACTGAAACGGACTATAGCCAAGACGAAACCTTTACGGAATTGCCCTTTTCCCATCGTTTGGAGGTTCTCTTTACAGAAGCAGAGTATGTGGCCTCAGTGGTCCATGCAAAGGTACTAGGGACAGAGCATGTCCTCTATGCGATTTTGCATGATGGCAATGCCTTGGCAACTCGCATCTTGGAGAGAGCGGGCTTTTCTTATGAAGACCAGAAAGATCAGGTCAGAATTGCCGCTCTTCGTCGCAATTTAGAGGAACGTGCAGGTTGGACAAGAGAAGATCTTAAGGCTTTGCGTCAACGTCATCGCACAGTAACTGACAAACAAAATTCCATGGCAAATATGATGGGCATGCCTCAAGCTCAAAGTGGTGGTCTAGAGGACTACACGCATGACCTGACGGAGCAAGCGCGTTCTGGCAAGTTAGAGCCAGTTATCGGTCGAGACAAGGAAATCTCACGTATGATTCAGATTTTGAGTCGGAAGACCAAGAACAATCCTGTCTTGGTTGGAGATGCTGGTGTCGGGAAAACAGCTCTGGCACTTGGACTTGCCCAGCGTATTGCTAGTGGGGATGTACCAGCTGAGATGGCAAAGATGCGTGTTCTAGAGCTTGATTTGATGAATGTCGTTGCAGGGACACGTTTCCGTGGTGACTTTGAAGAGCGTATGAACAACATCATCAAGGATATCGAGGAAGATGGCAAAGTAATCCTCTTTATCGATGAACTTCACACCATCATGGGCTCTGGTAGCGGTATTGATTCGACTCTGGATGCTGCCAATATTTTGAAACCAGCCTTAGCTCGCGGAACTTTGAGAACAGTTGGGGCTACCACTCAGGAAGAATATCAAAAACACATCGAAAAAGATGCTGCCCTTTCTCGTCGTTTTGCCAAAGTGACGATTGAAGAGCCAAGTCTAGCTGACAGCATGACCATTTTGCAAGGTTTGAAGGCGACCTATGAGAAACATCACCGTGTACAAATCACAGATGAAGCTGTTGAAACAGCTGTTAAGATGGCGCATCGTTACTTGACCAGTCGTCACTTACCAGACTCTGCCATCGATCTATTGGATGAAGCAGCAGCAACAGTGCAAAACAAATCCAAGCATGTGAAAGCAGACGAATCCGACTTGAGTCCAGCTGACAAGGCCTTGATGGATGGCAAGTGGAAACAAGCTGCCCAGTTAATCGCAAAAGAACAAGAAGTCCCTGTCTATAAAGACTTGGTAACAGAATCTGAAATTTTAACCACCTTGAGTCGTTTGTCAGGGATTCCAGTTCAAAAACTGACACAAACGGATGCCAAGAAATACCTGAATTTGGAAGCGGAACTGCACAAACGTGTCATCGGTCAAGATCAAGCTGTTTCAAGTATTAGCCGTGCCATTCGTCGCAATCAGTCAGGTATTCGCAGTCACAAACGTCCGATTGGTTCCTTTATGTTCCTAGGGCCGACAGGAGTCGGTAAGACCGAATTGGCAAAGGCTCTGGCAGAAGTCCTCTTTGATGACGAATCAGCCCTTATCCGCTTTGATATGAGTGAGTATATGGAGAAATTTGCGGCCAGCCGTCTTAATGGAGCTCCTCCGGGCTATGTGGGCTACGAAGAAGGTGGGGAGTTGACTGAGAAGGTTCGCAACAAACCATACTCCGTTCTTCTATTTGACGAGGTAGAAAAGGCCCACCCAGATATCTTTAATGTCCTCTTGCAGGTTCTGGACGACGGTGTCTTGACAGATAGCAAGGGACGCAAGGTGGACTTTTCAAATACCATTATCATCATGACGTCAAACCTTGGTGCGACGGCTCTTCGTGATGACAAGACGGTCGGCTTTGGGGCCAAGGATATTCGTTTTGACCAGGAAAATATGGAAAAACGCATCTTTGAAGAGTTGAAAAAAGCTTATCGACCAGAGTTTATCAACCGTATTGATGAAAAGGTGGTCTTCCATAGCTTAGATAGCAAGCACATGCAAGAAATTGTCAAGATTATGGTCAAACCATTGATTGCTAGCCTAGCAGAGAAAGGCATCGACTTGAAACTGCAAGCTTCAGCGTTGAAGTTGCTGGCAAGCCAAGGTTATGATCCAGAAATGGGAGCCCGTCCACTTCGCAGAACCCTGCAAACAGAGGTGGAAGACAAGTTGGCAGAACTCCTCCTTAAGGGAGAACTGGTGGCAGGCAAGACCCTCAAGATTGGTGTCAAAGCTGGTCAACTAAAATTTGATATTGCTTAAAAATGGAGAGTCAGGAGTAATCCTGATTCTTTTTTTCTACTTTTTTATAAAAAATGATAAAAAACTATTGACAAAACAAAAATATAGTATATAATAAAAACATAGAAAACAAAAATATCAAAAACTATAAAAAGATAAAACGTTTATGAAAAAGAAAACAGCAGTGGTATTTGGGACCTTTGCCCC
Organism: Streptococcus oralis; assembly: GCF_901543815.1. GTDB lineage: Bacteria > Bacillota > Bacilli > Lactobacillales > Streptococcaceae > Streptococcus > Streptococcus oralis_CM. The sequence goes on along the minus strand of NZ_CABEIU010000002.1, from coordinate 1,878,667 downwards.
TCTTCATCAGGGTCATATCGATCTTATCCAGCGAGCGAAGCGCCAGTGTGACCAGGTCTGGGTAGTCGTTTCAGGCTACGAGGGAGACCGAGGTGATCAGGTAGGTTTAAGTCTTCAAAAACGATTTCGCTATATCCGAGAGGCTTTTCGTGATGACGAATTGACCTCTGTCTGCAAGCTGGATGAGACCAAGCTTCCTCGTTACCCTATGGGCTGGCAGGAGTGGTTGGACCAGATGTTAGCGGAGATTTCCTATGATGAAACCCAGCAAGAACTGACTTTCTTTGTGGGAGAAGCAGACTACCAGCAAGAGCTATCTAAACGTGGATTTGGAACCGTCTTGCAAGAAAGAAAGTTTGGTATCTCAGCGACTATGATTCGAGAAAATCCAAGCAAATATTGGAAATACATCGCTCAACCCTTCCGTCGTCAGTTTACCAAGAAAGTCTTGATCATGGGAAGTGCCAGTAATGGGAAGACCACTCTGGCCAAGGATTTGGCAAGGTATTACGATGCGCCTGTTAGTCTGGAATACGCGCGTGAGTACCAGATCAAAAACAACGTCCGCGACGATGAATTGACTCCAAAGGATTACTATTATCTCCTGTTGGGACAGTATGATCAGACCTCAAAGCTAATCGATAGCAATGCCAATCGAGGCCTGGTGATAGCTGATACCAACTCCTTGGTAACCAAGAGCTACTATGACTATTACATGGAGACTGAGGACCAAGGGGACTTATCAGGGGAAACCTTTGACAATCTCTTTGCCTCTATCTTGGCCAAGGAAAAATGGGATTTGATTCTCTTTGTGCAGCCTGTTGGCTCCTATGTCAATGACGGATTTAGAGATATGACCATGGCAGAAGACCACATTCGCTACAGTTTTTCCCAGCATTTGGATCAGATGAGAGAGATATATTTAACCAACATTCCACTAGTTTATCTAGCGGAGGATTATCTAGGAAATTATGAAGCAGCAAAAGTGGCTATTGATGCCATTTACCAAGCAGATTAGGAGAAAATTATGAAAAAGCTAACTGAAAAAATCACACAATTTATCGAAAACTTTAAAAATGTCCATGCCGAAGCCCGCAAGATTGGTTTTGCAGGGATCATGCGCTTGCTATGGAAAGATCTCTTTGTCGGCCGTAGCCTTTTCCAGTGGTTATATCTCATTGCCTTGTCAAGTGTTCCCTTAATCTTGGAATTCACGCAAAATACGGAAAGCCATGACTGGCTGAGCTTGTTTGCATCTTGGACTGGGATTGTCTGTGTCATATTGGTAGCAGAAGGGCGTGCAAGCAATTATCTCTTTGGGGCTATTAACTCGGCTATCTATTTGATTTTGGCTATGAATGCGACTTTTTATGGCGAAGTCTTGACGACCGTTTACTTCTTTGTCATGCAGCCGATTGGTCTCTATGCTTGGCTGTCCAATCGTATCAATGACCAAGGTAAACCAGAAGAATCCCACTTTGAAGCTAAGAAATTATCTGTTCTTGACTGGCTCAAGTACTTGGCTTTGACTGCCATTATCTGGATTGGTATGGGCTTGGCTTACCAAAGTATCAATAGCGCTCGCCCTTTCCGTGATAGTGTTACCGATGCGACCAATGGTGTTGGTCAGCTCTTGATGACACGTCTCTACCGCGAGCAATGGATTTTCTGGATTGCAACCAATCTCTTTAGTATCTATCTCTGGTGGGGTGAAAATATCCACATTCAAGGGATGTACTGGGTTTACACACTCAACAGTCTAGTGGGTTGGTACCAATGGACCAAGGCAGTTCGAAAGGAGGCATAAGATGGCAGATACGATGATTCCAGCAGGGATGACGGAAAAAGAATATTATGAAATCCATGCCAGTCAGGAGGAGTTTTTGGATTGGTACTACAAACAGGAACTCCCTCAATATGAAAAACCTAGTGTGACGGTGGATATGGTTGCCTACTGCTTTGTTGAAGGAAAGATCAAGCTCCTGCTGATCCGTCGCAAGGCTCACCCTTATCAAAACTGTTTGGCTTTGGTTGGAGGCTTTATGGATAAGGGAGAAGATGCTGCACATGCCTGTCAACGCGAGGTGAGAGAAGAAGTCAATCTCAATCTTCCTTTGGAAAAAATCGAGCAATTGATGACCGTATCAACCCCTGGGCGTGATCCGCGGGGCTGGACAGTGACCATTGCCCACTTGGTGTACCTGCCTAGTCGTGCCTTAGACCTCGTTCAGGCAGGAGACGATGCCAAGGATGTCGTTTTTGTAGATGTCGATTTCCAGACAGGCAAATGCTACCTTGAGGGAGTTGAGCTGGAGGAGAAAGACTTCGCCTTTGACCATTATGCCATTATCCAAGAATCCATCAAACGAATCCAAGGCCGTCTCGACTGGAATCCGACCTTCCTCTACCTGCTGGAGGAGGAGTTCACTGTCTACGAAGGAACCGAACTGGTCAATCTCATCAACCCAGGACGCCCAATCGTCAGCAATAACTTTCTCGTAAAATACGGAGAATATGTAGAAGAAGTCGGACTTAAACGAGTACCTAAAAAGAAACCAAGAAAAACCTATCGATTGAAATAAAAGTGAGGTCAGGAACTTTGTCCCGACCTCTTTATTTGCTATTATTAGATGTTTTTATCCTATTTCAATAGTACTGTAGGCCTTTATCCAAAATCATGCAAGCGAATTACACAAGAGTGATGTAAAAAAATGACTCTAATCTAAGAAATTTTCTATTTTTTCGTTTCGATTACGAATAGAGATAGTAGAAGGAACAATTTTAATTCAATTTGCTGAAATTTTTAAACTAGGTTCTCTAAATAGTTGACAGATTCAAAACCTAATGTTACAATTGTATTACAAAAAGATTTCTTAATATTTCAAAAACATTACAAAAGAGTAAAAAATGAAAAAGAAAACCTATATCAAATTGATGGCAGTGACTGTGTTGGCTTCTACCTTGCTACTAGGAGCTTGTGGAAATAAAAACGAAACCACTCAAACTAGTAGCACTGCAAAGACAAGTCAATCATCAAGCTCTAAAGCAGCTTCTTCTAGCAAAGAAAGCAAGACTCAAAAATCTTCAAGCTCAGCTTCATCTGAAAAGGCCCAGGCATCTTCTGGTCAGTCTTCTACAGCGGCGGATCAGTCACAAGCGAAACCAGCGCCTGAATCAAGACAAGAACAAGCAGCCCCTAGTCAGCAAGCTCCATCTCAGGCACCTTCAACTCAGCAAGGCTCTCAAGCTCAGTCTAACCAGTCAGGCTATGATCCAACAACTGACCGCAAACTTCAAGACAAGCAAGCAGAACACAACAAACGCTACAAGGGTGTTTTAACCATGGTAGATGGTGATTTCTCAGCTGCTGCAGGTAACTGGAAGGGCGCGAATGGCGAAACAATTACGGTTTCATCAGGGGGCCAATTCACAGTAGAAACTGCAGAAGGAAATAAAGAAAACTACTCTATTAGAGGCTACTCTTACACTCTTGATGATGGCAAGTATAATGCTAAAATCGGAGGAGGAAAAATCATCCAAATTACAACAGGTGCGGATGGTAAAGTTTCAAGCGTTGCCTTGATTCAATAATAAAATTTGGTGTTTTAACTTTTACTAGAAATCGTTCTGTAAAAGAGTGAGTCAACTGTTTTTCACTTAGTTTCTCCAAGAGAAAGTGGTATAATAAAAAAATCAAAGGAAAACGAGTGATAATACATGGCGGATAAACTAATCTTACCTCAAAACACACGACTGATGGGAGTATTTCTTGGATTTGTAGGTGGTTCTTTGGATGTGTTTTGCCATATTCAATACCATAGTTTGGTAGCGACACAGACAGGGAATATTCTCCTACTGATATCTGATTGGCACGACTCAAATGTTATCAATACGATGCTACGATTCTGCTCCATTATTTTCTTTTCTCTAGGATTTCTGTTTGCATTGCACATGAAAGAATACCGCAAAACGGCCTACTGGCGGGTTAAGATGCTGCTCCCTTTATTTATTGGAACTCTTATTCTACCTTTCTTTTCACGATTTCCTCTATTAGAAGTTCCTTTCATCGCTTTTGGAACAGGAATGATGATGCTAACATTTACGGGCAGTTTGATTGAAGATCATCCCTATGTCGTTTTTATGACATCTGGAAATTACCGAAAGATGCTGACCGCTTTGTATCGCATTGCTAGAAGAGAAGGAAATATCCAAGAATACCGTCGTCAGGCCTTAAATTATGGGATTGTTGTAGGAAGTTTCATAGTGGGCGCAATCAGCTTGGCTGTATTGATGCATTTTCTTCATGAATGGTCTATATGGATTGTCAGCCTCAATTTGTTTTTGATTATGTCCTACTATATAGCTAGAGTGAAGCAATTAGATTTACAAGATGAAAACATATAAAAAACGGCAAGACTCATTTTTGATCCTTGCCGTTTTTGTGAGTTGTAGATGTGAGACTATGCTTTGTCTAATTGCAAGAGTGCTTCAATCTCTGCTAGGGTGCTGGCTTGTGAAATGGCTCCACGAAGTTTGGCAGCGCCAGATGTTCCCCGGAGGTAGTGAGGAGCGAGGCCGCGGAATTCACGAACGGCTATATTTTCTCCTTTGAGGTTAATCAGGCGTTTCAAATGTTCGTAGGCGATTTTCATCTTGTCCTCGAAAGTCAAATCAGGGAGAATTTCTCCTGTTTCAAAGTAGTGGTTGATTTGATTGAAGAGGTAGGGATTACCCATGGCTGCTCGGCCAATCATAACTGCGTCAGCACCAACTTCTTCGATGCGTTGTTTAGCATCTTGAACTGTACGGATGTCACCGTTGGCGATAAATGGGATCTTAGTCAGTGCTTGGGCTACATCGTGCAAGGTTTCGAGGTCTGCGTGGCCTGTGTACATTTGTTCGCGGGTACGGCCATGCATAGCGAGGGCAGAGACACCTGCAGCCTCTGCTGCGAGGGCATTCTCCACGGCCAGGGATGGATCAGACCAGCCAGTGCGCATTTTGACAGTGAGGGGGATATCAAGGACAGATTGGACCTTGTTGATAATAGAGTAGATCTTGTCTGGATCCTTGAGCCACATAGCGCCAGCTTCGTTCTTCACGATCTTGTTAACAGGGCAGCCCATGTTGATATCGACGATATCAGTCTTGGTGTTTTCTTGAATGAATTCTGCTGCGCGTGCGAGGCTGTCTTCATCGCTACCAAAAAGTTGGATAGAGACAGGGTTTTCGCCTTCATCGATATGAAGCATATGCAAGGTTTTTTCATTGTTGTATTGGATACCCTTGTCAGATACCATTTCCATTACAACGAGTCCAGCTCCGAGCTCTTTTGCGATGGTACGAAAGGCTGAGTTGGTCACGCCAGCCATGGGTGCTAAAACGGTACGATTGGGAATCTCAACATTGCCAATCATAAAAGGTGTATTAAGATTTGTCACGAATGAGTTCCTCCAGGTCGTTTTCATCAAAGTTATAAGTTGTTTGGCAGAATTGACAAGTGATTTCTGCCCCGTGGTCTTCCTCTTTCATTTCCTCAAGGTCTGAGCTTGGAAGGCTGGCAAGAGCGTTCATAAAACGGTCTTTGCTGCAGTCGCATTGGAAACGAATTTCTTCTTCAGATAGGCGTTTGTAGGATTCGTCACCGTAGATAGCCTTGAGGAGAGATTCGATATGGTCTTCGCTTTCCAGAAGTGTTGAGATAGCTGGCATTTCTTGGATGCGTTTCTCAAAGCGAGCAATCTCTTCTTCCTTGGCTCCTGGCAAAACTTGGAGAAGAAAACCACCGGCAACTTCGACCTTGTCGTCTTTGTCTAAAAGGACATTGAGGCCGACTGCTGAAGGAGTTTGTTGGCTTTCTGTCAGGTAATAGGCCAAGTCTTCACCGATCTCCCCAGAGATGAGAGGAGTCATGGAGTTGTAAGGATTTCCAGTACCGTAGTCTGTGATAACGAGAAATTGACCGTTTCCAACAAAAGGTCCGACTAGGACTTCACCCGTTGCAGTTTTTTTGATATCTACACCGGGGTTTTGAACGTAGCCTTTGACATTTCCCTTGGTATCTGCGACAGTGATGATGGCACCGAGAGAGCTCGTTCCAAGAACTTTAACTGTTAGCTTGGTATTTCCTTTTTCATTGGCTGCGAGAATTTGGCTAGCGATAAGGGTACGACCAAGTGCAACGGTTGAACTGGCTTGGGTTTGATGTTTTTCTTGAGCAGTGCGGACGGTTTCAGTGCTATCAAGGACAAAAGCACGAAAGGCTCCGCTTTCTGATATAGTTTTAATAATTTTATCCATAGCTACTATTTTAGCATAAAAATGCTCAAAGGGGGAGCCGTGTGTTTGCTGTCATTTTTTAATCGTTTAATGTGTGATAATAGGTGTTAGGATTTTGAAGAAATAGAATTGTTGGTAACAATTTTTATTAATATTTTAACTTATCTTAAAATAAGCTAAAACAAACTTTTGAATTATGGTAAACAGTTGAAAAAAAGGTTGATAAAATGGTAAAATGTTAGGAAGATAAGATAGTAAATGCATAGTTGCATAGCTTTTTTGAAAAATCATAGAAAATTGAACACACTAACTATGGGAAAACACAGAAAATTGTATATGTTTTTGGGACAGACCGTCCTATATTTTGTAATCTTACTTGGTTTGCTTTATTTTTTTAGTTACCTTGGTCAGAGCCAAGGCACCTTTATTTATAATGAGTTCTAGTTTAAAGGAGAAGAGGAACAGTGTCTAATAAACCGATAAAAGATATGATTGAAACGATTGAGCACTTTGCTCAAACACAACCAACATATCCTGTCTACAATGTTTTAGGTCAAGAACATACTTATGGTGATCTGAAGGCTGATTCGGATAGTTTGGCTGTAGTTATCGACCAACTAGGCTTGCCTGAGAAATCTCCAGTCGTCGTTTTTGGTGGTCAGGAGTATGAGATGTTGGCTACCTTTGTAGCGCTGACTAAGTCGGGGCATGCCTATATTCCAATTGACAGCCATTCGGCCTTGGAACGAGTTTCTGCTATCGTAGAAGTTGCAGAGCCAAGTTTGATTATTGCCATCTCGGATTTTCCATTAGAGCAAACTAGCACACCGATGCTGAATTTAGAGCAAGTTCATGAAGCTTTTGCTCAAGCTTCTAGCTACGAGATTACGCATCCAGTCAAGGGAGATGACAACTACTACATCATCTTTACTTCTGGTACGACTGGTAAGCCAAAGGGAGTGCAGATTTCCCATGACAATCTCCTCAGTTTTACCAACTGGATGATTACAGATAAAGAGTTTGCGACGCCAAGTCGTCCGCAAATGCTGGCCCAACCACCCTACTCTTTTGACCTGTCTGTCATGTACTGGGCGCCAACCTTGGCACTGGGTGGTACGCTTTTCGCTCTTCCTTCAGCCATTACTCAGGACTTCAAGCAACTATTTGCGACCATCTTTTCATTGCCAATCGCTATCTGGACCTCAACGCCTTCCTTTGCAGATATGGCCATGTTGTCAGAAGATTTTAATAGTGAGAAAATGCCAGGCATTACGCATTTCTACTTTGATGGTGAAGAATTGACTGTCAAAACAGCTCAAAAACTGCGTGAGCGATTCCCAAATGCCCGCATCATCAATGCCTACGGTCCAACGGAAGCGACAGTAGCCCTATCAGCTGTTGCCGTAACAGACGAGATGTTGACGACTCTCAAACGCCTGCCAATCGGCTATACCAAGGCTGATTCTCCAACCTTTATCATTGATGAGGAAGGCAATAAGCTGCCAAATGGTGAACAGGGAGAAATCATTGTTTCTGGGCCAGCTGTTTCAAAAGGCTATATGAATAATCCTGAAAAAACGGCAGAAGCTTTCTTTGAGTTCGAAGGTCTTCCGGCCTACCATACAGGGGATGTAGGAACTATGACAGATGAGGGCTTGCTTCTCTACGGTGGACGCATGGACTTCCAGATTAAGTTCAATGGTTATCGCATTGAGCTTGAAGATGTCTCTCAAAATCTCAACAAATCTCGCTATATCGAGTCGGCTGTTGCTGTTCCACGCTATAACAAGGATCACAAGGTGCAAAATCTACTGGCCTATGTCATCCTAAAGGACGGTGTCCGTCAGCAGTTTGAACGTGATATCGATATTACCAAGGCTATTAAGGAAGACTTAGCAGATATCATGATGTCTTATATGATGCCATCCAAGTTTCTCTATCGAGACAGTTTGCCACTAACGCCTAATGGTAAAATTGATATTAAGGGCTTGATTAATGAGGTAAACAATAGATGATGGAGCTTTACAAACAGCTACCTCATTTGGAACCTTATGGCAATCTTTATTATTTTTTGTATGTGATTGCTGCGACCCTACCGATATTTATCGGGCTCTTTTTCAAGAAACGTTTTTCCTGGTATGAGGTGCTGGTTAGTCTCTTCTTTATCGTAACCATGTTGGTGGGTGGGAAGACCAATCAATTGGTTGCATTAGGTATTTACCTTTGCTGGGAAATATTGCTCGTACTCTTCTACAAGCATTATCGAAAAAGTAAGGATGGCAAGTGGGTCTTTTACCTAGTTAGTTTTCTGTCCCTACTTCCCATTATCTTTGTCAAGGTTCAGCCAGCTATCAATGGAACGCAGTCTTTGCTTGGATTTTTGGGAATTTCTTACTTAACCTTTCGTGCAGTAGGGGTCATCGTTGAGTTGAGAGACGGTGTCATCAAGGATTTAACGATCTGGCAATTCTTGCGTTTTCTTCTCTTTATGCCGACTTTCTCAAGTGGTCCCATTGATCGTTTTAAACGCTTCAATGAAAATTATGAGAACATTCCTGAGCGGGATGAGCTGATGGACATGCTAGAAGAGGCTGTCAAGTATATCATGCTTGGCTTTCTCTACAAGTTTATCTTGGCCCATATTTTAGGAGAGACATTATTGCCTCCGCTGAAAAATTTGGCCTTGCAGACAGGTGGTTTCTTTAACCATTATGCTCTGGCGGTCATGTACACCTTCGGTCTGGAGCTCTTCTTTGATTTTGCGGGCTACTCTATGTTTGCCTTAGCAATTTCAAACTTGATGGGGATTCATAGTCCCATCAATTTTAATAAGCCCTTTTTGTCAAGGGATTTAAAAGAGTTTTGGAATCGCTGGCACATGAGTCTGTCTTTCTGGTTCCGTGACTTTGTCTTTATGCGGATGGTTATGGTGTTGACCAGAAAGAAGGTCTTTAAAAATCGTAACGTGACCTCAAGTGTAGCCTACATTCTCAATATGCTGATTATGGGATTTTGGCATGGTGTGACCTGGTACTACATCGCCTATGGACTTTTCCATGGGATTGGGCTGGTCATCAATGACGCTTGGGTTCGTAAGAAAAAAGCGCTCAATAAAGAACGGAAAAAAGCTGGAAAGGGTTCCTTACCTGAGAATCGCTGGATTCAGTTGCTTGGCATGGTTGTCACCTTCCATGTCGTGATGGTTTCATTCTTAATCTTTTCTGGATTTTTGAATGATTTATGGTTTAAAAAATAAAAGGATATAAAAATGGATATCAAATCAGAAGTTATTGAAATTATTGATGAGTTGTTTATGGAAGATGTTTCTGACATGATGGATGAAGATCTTTTTGACGCCGGTGTCTTGGATAGTATGGGAACGGTTGAATTGATTGTTGAGATTGAAAACCGTTTTGACATTCGTGTTCCAGTGACAGAGTTCGGTCGTGATGACTGGAATACAGCTAATAAAATTGTAGAAGGTATTGCGGAGTTAAAGAATGCTTAAACGCTTGTGGCTGATCTTCGGGCCTATCTTCATCGCTGGATTTTTGGTTCTTCTACTCATCTTTTTTTATCCAAGTACAACAAGCCATAATCTGACGGAGGAGAAGTACTCTGCAGCTTCCATCAGTAGAGAAAGTTTTAAAGAGAGAAGTCAAAAAGTGAGGGCGCTAACGGATCCCAATATGCGTTTTGTCCCTTTTCTAGGGTCCAGTGAATGGATTCGATTTGATAGTGTCCATCCAGCTGTTTTAGCAGAAAAATACAATCGTCCCTATCGCCCTTACTTTATGGGTCAGGCAGGAGCGGCCTCGCTTAACCAATATTTCGGTTTGCAGCAGATTCTGCCAGAAATTGAAGAAAAGCAGGCGGTGTTTGTCATCTCTCCTCAGTGGTTTACAGAGACGGATTACGAGCCAGCAGCGTTTCAGAGATTCTTTAATAGCGACCAGTTGACAGCTTTTTTGGAAAATCAATCTGGGGACATTTCGGCTAAGCATGCTGCGACGCGTTTGTTGAAGCAGAACCCGAGTGTGGCATTGAAAGGCATCCTTCAAAAGCTTTCAAAAGGAGAGGACTTGTCAGATGCTGATCGACTTATCATCAACGTCTTTGCACGATTCAATGAAAAGCAGTCCTCTCTTTTTGGTCAATTTTCCATTCGGGGGAAACTCAAGTACAAAGAACATGTGGAAAACTATTTAAAAGATCTTCCTGATCAGTTTTCTTATGACGCTTTAGAAGAAATTGCCCGTAAGGATGCAGAGGCAAATACGACCAATAACGATATGGGGATGGAGAATCATTTCTACACGTATGAGGTCAAAAAAGACTTAAAAAAATGGGAAGGGTATCAAAAAAATTATAACTTCCTAAAGTCGTCTGAATACAATGATTTGCAGTTGGTTCTTAATCAATTTGCCAAATCAAAAGTCAATGTGCTCTTTGTTATCCAGCCCGTCAACAAGAAATGGATGGAATATACAGAGCTCAGTGAAGAAATGTATCAACACGCAGTGGAGAAAATTCGTTACCAATTAGAAAGTCAAGGATTTACCAACATTGCTGACTTTTCTAAAAAAGGAGGAGAACCTTACTTTATCAAGGATACCATCCACTTAGGCTGGTTGGGTTGGTTGGCTTTTGATAAGGTTGTCAATCCTTTCTTGACGGATCCAAAACCAGCTCCAGACTATAAGATGAATGACCGCTTCTTTAGCAAGGACTGGGCGACCTATGATGGAAATATCAAAGATTTCCAATAAATTGATTAAAAAAACTTGAACTGTTTGGTTCAGGTTTTTTGGTTAAATAGCGAATGTTTTATATAAAAACCAGTCAAAAGTTTTATTTTTTATAGAAATATCGTATAATATAAAGGAAAAAAGAAAAGAAAAGGATTTCAAAATGAATAAACGCTCTTTGTTACCTGTCTTGTCGACAGCTCTATTAGCTCCAGCTTTTTTAGCTGGACAAGTCTATGCTGAGGAAGCAACAACTCCTGCAGAAAGTTCAGCTGTTATAGCGACTCCAGCTCCTGTTGAGAGCCCTGCGGTACCGGAAACTTCGGCAACTTCAGAAGCAGTTGCACCTGCAGAAGCTCCGTCAGCTCCTGCTGAATCTACTAAAAGCGAAGAAAAGGATACCGTTATCTTACACACCAATGATGTCCATGGTCGTATTGTAGAGGAAAAAGGAGTAATTGGAGATGCCAAGTTAGCGACTGTCATTGAGCAGGAACGTGCGAAATCAAATCAAAATACGCTGGTTGTTGATGCGGGAGACGCTTTCCAAGGTTTACCGATTTCCAACTCTACTAAGGGTGAAGCGCGTGCTGAAATTCTCAATCAGATGCAGTATGATGCCATGGCAGTAGGAAACCATGAGTTTGACTTTGGTCTTGATGAAGTTAAAAAATACAAGGAAATCTTGAAATTCCCATTACTTAGCTCAAATACCTATGTCAATGGCGCTCGTCTTTTTGAAGCTTCTACAATCGTTGATAAAGATAAGACTGTGGAAGGTGATGAGTTTGTTGTAATCGGTGTGACGACACCTGAAACTGCTACAAAAACCCACCCTAAAAATGTCAAAGGGGTAACTTTTACAGATCCAATCTCTGAAGTCAATAAGGTCATCGAAGAAGTTCAAGCCAAGGCGCATGCAGAAGGTAAAGACTACAAACACTATGTTGTGCTCGCTCACTTGGGTGTAGATACCACAACTCCAGTTGAGTGGCGTGGTTCAACCTTGGCAGAAGCTCTATCTAAAAATCCTCGTCTCAAAGGCAAACGTGTGACGGTTATTGATGGACATTCTCACACAGTAGCTTCCACAACTTATGGCGACAATGTTACTTATAACCAAACAGGAAGCTACCTTCATAATGTTGGGAAAGTTATCTACAAATCACGTCAGCTTTTGGGCAATCCTACGTTGATTGCAGCTGCTGATGCTAAAAAATTACCAGCTAATCCTACAGTTGAAAAACTAGTCAAAGATATTAAACAAAAATACGACGCTGAAAATGCTGTTGAAGTCGTCTCAAACAGCCCTGTAGAGCTCAACGGTGATCGTGAAAATGTTCGAGTTCGTGAAACCAACCTCGGAAACGTCGTAGCAGACTCCCTCTATCAGTATGGTCAAACAGGATTTAGCCATCCGACAGACATCGCTGTGACAAATGGTGGTGGCTTGCGTGAAACCATTGCAAAAGGCAAACCGATCACTAAAGGAAATGTCATTGCCGTTCTTCCATTTGGAAATACCATCTCACAAATCCAAGTGACTGGGCAACAAGTATTGGATATGTTTGAAAAATCACTCGGATCTATCTTGCAGGTCGATAAGGATGGCAAGAAGGTCTTGGATGAGAACGGGCAACCATTGTTAGAGCCAAGTGGTGGTTTCTTGCAAGTTTCAGGTGTGAAGGTCTACTATGATACCAACCTACCATCAGGCAAACGTGTCTTGGCTATCCAGGTTAAAAACCGTGCGACTGGTCGTTATGATCTTCTAGACCTTGCAAAAACCTACTATCTTGCAACCAATGATTTCCTAGCTGCAGGTGGTGATGGCTACACGATGTTAGGTGGCGCGCGTGAAGAAGGTCCTTCTATGGATGCAGCCTTTGAAGAGTATCTGAAAACTGCTGATTTGACCCAGTATGAAAAGATCAACCCGAACTCACGGACGATTTCTGTGGATTCTACAACCTTTAGTCTGCCAGTAGAAACACCTCAAACGAATGCGGCTGCTAATGATGCGACTACAAATGTGCCACTGACTTATGAGGTGGCAGGTCAATTTAGCAAGAAAGCAGTTGTCTCAGAAAAAGCCCTCCCAAATACAGGAAGCGAACAGTCCATCTTCTTGCTCTTGATGGGAATGGTAGCTGGTTTGGCAGGTATCTTATCGAGTCGAAAACCAAAGCAAAAATAGGTTAAATTTTACATCTAGAAGAGTCTAGGGAAACGTTTTTACGCCTTTTTCCCTTGACTCTTTTTTGGTTTATGATATAATTAACCAGTAAAGAATCGGTGGCTATCTATGTTTTTTACGAAAAGATAGCTAGGGAAGGAGTAACACATGAGACAGCTTGCACAGGAAATCGATAACTTTTTAAACGAGGTGATCTTGAGATCTGAGAACCAGCATGAAATTCTAATCGGGCATTGCACGAGTGACGTAGCCTTGACCAATACTCAGGAACACATCCTCATGCTCTTGTCAGAAGAATCCCTAACCAACTCGGAGTTGGCCCGTCGTCTTAACGTTAGTCAGGCGGCAGTGACCAAGGCTATCAAGTCTTTGGTCAAAGAGGGCATGTTAGAGACATCCAGAGATCCAAAGGATGCGCGTGTGATTTTTTACCAACTGACAGAGCTGGCTCGACCAGTGGCAGAGGAACACCACCATCATCATGAACACACGCTCTTAGCCTATGAACAAGTGGCAAGTCAGTTTACTCCAAATGAACAAGAAGTTATCCAGCGGTTTTTAACTGCTTTAGTAGGAGAAATCAAATAATGCGGTATATTACAGTAGAGGACTTGTCTTTCTATTATGACAAGGAACCTGTCCTCGAGCATATCAACTACAGTGTTGATAGTGGGGAGTTTGTCACCCTGACTGGTGAAAATGGGGCTGCCAAGACAACGCTGATCAAGGCGAGTCTAGGCATCTTGCAGCCAAGATTTGGCAAGGTAACCATCTCAAAGACAAATACTCATGGAAAAAAGCTAAGGATAGCTTATCTTCCCCAGCAGATAGCCAGTTTTAATGCTGGCTTTCCAAGTACGGTTTATGAATTTGTCAAGTCGGGTCGCTATCCGCGAAAGGGCTGGTTCCGTCGCTTAAATGCTCATGATGAGGAACATATCAAGGCCAGTCTAGACTCGGTTGGTATGTGGGAACACCGTGACAAACGAATTGGCTCCCTCTCTGGGGGGCAAAAGCAACGAGCAGTGATTGCTCGGATGTTTGCTTCTGACCCAGATATCTTTGTCTTGGATGAGCCGACGACAGGGATGGATGCTGGAAGCAAAAATGAATTTTACGAACTCATGCACCATAGTGCCCACCATCATGGCAAGGCTGTTTTGATGATTACCCATGATCCTGAGGAGGTCAAGGACTATGCGGATCGCAATATTCATCTAGTCCGTAACCAAGACTCGCCATGGCGTTGTTTCAACGTTCACGAAAGCGACCAGGAGGTAGACCATGCTTAGTTTGTTATCTTATGACTTTATGCAGCGTGCCTTCTTGGCGGTCATTGCCATGAGTCTCTTTTCTCCAGTTCTTGGGACCTTCCTTATCTTACGTCGTCAGAGTCTCATGAGCGATACCCTCAGTCACGTTTCTCTATCAGGGGTAGCCTTTGGTCTGGTTTTGGGGATTTCTCCAACTATTTCAACCATTGTCATTGTCTTGATCGCTGCGGTCTTTCTGGAGTATCTGCGTACGGTTTACAAGAACTTTATGGAAATCGGGACTGCCATCCTCATGTCGACAGGGCTTGCAGTCTCCCTTATCGTGATGAGTAAGGGGAAAAGTTCGAGTTCTATGAGTCTGGATCAATATCTCTTTGGTTCGATTGTAACCATTAGCCAGGAGCAGGTGATTTTCCTCTTTGCCATTGCGGCGGTTGTTTTACTCTTGACTTTCTTATTCTTACGTCCCATGTACATCCTGACTTTTGATGAGGATACGGCCTTTGTAGATGGACTTCCAGTTCGTACTATGTCCATCCTCTTTAACATGGTGACAGGGGTGGCCATTGCCCTTATGATTCCAGCAGCAGGAGCCCTTCTGGTGTCGACCATTATGGTCTTGCCGGCTAGTATTGCCCTTCGTCTGGGGAAAAACTTTAAATCCGTTATGTTGCTAGCCAGTGCTATTGGCTTTTTGGGAATGGTGGCAGGACTTTATATTTCCTACTATGCGGAAACACCTGCCAGCGCTAGTATCACCATTATCTTTGTAGCTGTCTTTTTGTTAGTCAGTCTACTGAAACGTTTTATCAAATAGGAGAATGAAATGAAAAAAATTAGCTTACTACTAGCTAGTCTATGTGCCCTGTTTTTAGTGGCTTGTTCCAATCAAAAACAGGCAGATGGGAAACTAAATATCGTGACAACCTTTTACCCTGTCTACGAATTTACCAAGCAAGTCGCAGGAGATACTGCTAATGTAGAACTCCTAATCGGTGCTGGTACAGAACCTCACGAATACGAACCGTCTGCCAAGGCAGTTGCCAAAATCCAAGACGCAGATACCTTTGTCTATGAAAATGAAAATATGGAAACTTGGGTTCCAAAATTGCTAGAATCCTTGGATAAGAAAAAAGTGAAAACCATCAAGGCGACAGGTGATATGCTCCTCTTGCCAGGTGGTGAGGAAGAAGAGGGAGACCATGACCATGGGGAAGAAGGTCATCACCATGAGTACGATCCCCACGTTTGGTTATCACCAGTTCGTGCTATTAGACTAGTAGAACACATCCGTGATAGCTTGTCAGCAGATTATCCTGATAAAAAAGAGACTTTTGAAAAGAATGCAGCTGCCTATATTGAAAAATTGCAAGCCTTGGACAAGGCCTACACAGATGGCTTGTCTCAAGCCAAACAAAAGAGCTTTGTGACCCAGCACGCTGCCTTTAACTACCTTGCCTTGGACTACGGTCTCAAGCAAGTATCCATCTCAGGTCTCTCACCAGATGCAGAACCATCGGCAGCACGTTTGGCAGAATTGACAGAGTATATCAAGAAAAACAAGATTTCCTATATCTACTTTGAAGAAAATGCCTCACAAGCCCTAGCCAATACACTTTCAAAAGAAACGGGCGTCAAACTAGACGTACTCAATCCGCTAGAGAGTCTGACAGAAGAAGCAACCAAGGCTGGTGAGGACTATATCTCCGTGATGGAGAAAAACCTCAAAGCTTTGAAACAAACAACAGACCAAGAAGGACCAGAAATCGAGCCAGAGAAGGAAGAAAACACCAAGACAGTTCAAAATGGTTACTTTGAGGATGCTGACGTCAAGGACCGCACCTTGGGTGACTATGTAGGCAACTGGCAGTCGGTCTATCCTTTCCTTGAAGATGGAACCTTCGATCAAGTCTTTGACTACAAGGCTAAGTTGACTGGTAAGATGACCAAGGATGAGTACAAGGCCTACTATAGAAAAGGCTATCAGACAGATGTGACTAAGATCAACATTACTGATAACACTATGGAGTTTGTTCAAGGTGGTCAAAGCAAGAAATTCACCTACAAGTATGTTGGCAAGAAAATCTTGACTTATAAGAAAGGCAATCGTGGCGTGCGCTTCCTCTTTGAAGCGACAGATGCGGACGCTGGACAGTTCAAGTATGTTCAGTTTAGCGACCACAATATCGCCCCAGTTAAGGCAGAACATTTCCATATCTTCTTTGGAGGTACTAGCCAAGAAGCCCTCTTTGAAGAGATGGATAACTGGCCAACCTACTACCCAGATAACCTATCTGGCCAAGAAATCGCCCAAGAAATGTTGGCGCATTGATGCAAGAGAGAATCCCGCAAATCTGCGGGATTTTTTGTTAGAAACGATTATCTGAGTAGGTTGTGGGCGCAATAGTACCACAGCTGTGCTGTTCACAATGTGATAAAGTTCATTTTCTACTGACTGATTCTAACTAGCTGGCGAATGCAAAAGCTACGATTGTACAAATTATAGAATCTTTTCAGGGGATTTAGGAAGGGATTTTAGTCTTGTTGACGCTGCTATCGCTTTTTGTTATAGTCAAAGAGAGAGCAGTCTAGAACAATAGTTTATTCACAGTCTGTGGATAAGTCTAGGAGGAAATGACATACAACTCAGGGTGTTGAAGTATCCTGATAATAGTTCCGTATATTAGCAACTTACTAGAGAGCTAGTAGAAACCCTAGTACAGAGCTGTTTGACAAAGGTATGTTTAGGGCAATAGGTGAGCTAGAGACTGAAAAACCTAGTTTTTAGGCATGTTTTCTTATCCACAACGTGTGGATAACTTTGTTAACAAGAGAAAGAGATATGAGATGATGACGACAATAAAACCACATGGACCATTGCCAAGTCAGGCCCAGCTAGCTTATTTAGAGGATGAACTAGCTGCCTTTATCCATTTTGGCCCCAATACCTTTTATGACCAAGAATGGGGAAGTGGGCAAGAGGATCCCAAGCGTTTTAACCCGACCAAGTTGGATGCGCGTGAATGGGTTCGGGTACTCAAAGAAACGGGTTTTAAAAAACTGATTTTGGTGGTTAAGCACCACGATGGTTTTGTCCTCTACCCGACGGCCCATACAGATTATTCGGTCAAGGCTAGCCCTTGGAGGGATGGAAAGGGGGACTTGCTCCTTGAGGTTTCCAAAGCTGTAACTGAGTTTGACATGGACATGGGAGTGTATTTGTCTCCTTGGGATGCTCACAGCCCCCTCTATTACGTGGGCCAAGAAGCGGACTACAATGCCTACTATCTGGCTCAATTGAAGGAAATCTTGTCAAATCCTGCTTATGGCAATGCTGGGAAGTTTGCTGAGGTGTGGATGGATGGTGCTCGAGGCGAAGGGGCCCAAAAAGTCAACTATGAATTTGAGACTTGGTTTGAAACCATTCGTGACTTGCAGGGCGATTGTTTGATTTTCTCAACTGAAGGGACCAGTATTCGCTGGATTGGCAATGAACGAGGCTATGCAGGGGATCCCTTGTGGCAAAAAGTCAAGCCAGACCAGTTGGGGACAGAGGCGGAATTAGATTATCTACAGCACGGAGACCCCTTTGGGACGCTATTTTCAATCGGTGAGGCAGATGTTTCTCTTCGGCCGGGCTGGTTTTACCATGAGGATCAGGACCCTAAGTCTCTTGAGGAGTTGGTCGAAATCTACTTTCACTCGGTAGGGCGGGGAACCCCACTCTTGCTTAATATCCCACCGAATCAAGATGGCCTCTTTGACGAAAAGGATATCCAGCGTCTCTATGAATTTGCTACCTACCGTGACGAGCTATATAAAGAAGATTTGGCTTTGGGAGCTAAGGTATCTGGCCCTGCTCTATCACCAGACTATGCCGGTCATCATATGACAGATGGACTGGAGGCTAGTTCTTGGGCAAGTGATGCAGAGTTGCCAATCCAATTAGAGCTCGATTTAGGATCACCTAAAACTTTTGATGTGATTGAGTTAAGAGAAGATTTGAAGTTGGGGCAACGCATCGCTGCTTTCCATGTTCAGGTAGAGTTGGATGGTGTATGGCAGGAGTTTGGCTCTGGTTATACTGTTGGCTACAAACGTCTCTTACGAGGATCAGTCGTTGAGGCGCAGAAGATACGCGTGACCATTACAGAGGCACAGGCTTTGCCTTTGTTGACCATGATTTCACTCTATAAAACACCTACCTTGTCGAAAAAAGAAACTGTTCAGCAACTAGAGTTTTCAGAAAAAAGTCTAGCTGTGACCAAGGGAGAAAATGTCCACTTTACAGTGAAGCGCAGAGAATCTAGCAGTCCTTTAGAAGCTAAGATTTCGATTCAACCAGGGACGGGTGTGCATGGTGTCGCTTATCGGGACGAGATTCAATTCCTTGCGTTTCAAGTTGGCGAGACTGAAAAAAGGCTGACGCTACCAACCTTGTATTTTTCAGGAGATAAAAGCTTAGATTTTTATCTGAATTTGACGGTAGATGGGCAGCTTATTGACCGGCTTCAAGTACAAGTTTCATAAAAGAAGAACCTTTGCGTCATGCAAAGGTTCTTTTGGTTATGAGTGACTTGGCAACCAGCTAAGTGTAAAGGTCAGTTGCTCAGCTTTCAAGAGGTCTTGGTGTTGAATGCTAGATACTGGGGACTTGTCCAATCGGCATTCTTTGACAAAGTTGAAATGGCTGTAGTTTTGCTCGGCATGTATATCCAGCCATTTATTTTCCTTAGCCAGGAAGATACGGAGGCGGTCAAAGAGAGGGATTCCGATATCGTAGCTGGGCTTGCCCGGACAGGTCGGATAGAATCCGAGAGCCGACCAGATGTACCAAGCAGAGAGACTACCATTGTCTTCATCGCCAGGATAGGCTTGCCAGCTTGGGTGAAAGGCTTTCTGACGCAGAGTCTTGATGAGTAGAGCGGTATAGTCAGGGTGGTCGCTGTAGCGAAAGAGATAAGGAATGTGGAAACTAGGTTGGTTTGAAATGGCGATTTGCCCAAAAGGAGCGGTAGCCATCTCGCTCATTTCATGAATTTCGTAACCATAGCCGGTGGTTTCAAAGAGAGGAGCGCCCTGACAGGATTTCAAAAGATAGTTGCTAAAGGTTTCTTTTCCACCCATAAGTTGGATTAAGCCTGGGATGTCGTGGAGGACGCCTAAAGTCGCTTGAATGGCAGAGCATTCGGCGTAGTCGCGTCCCCAACTATAAGGAGAGAAGTCGGGGCGGAAGTTGCCTTGGCTGTCTCGCGCTCGCATGTAACCTGTCTCAGCGTCAAATAGATGGCGGTAATTTTGTGAAGCAGTTCTATAAGTTTCCGCGATATCATTCTGACCTAGTTTTTCGGCACAGCTAGCGATACAAAAGTCGCTATAGGCATAGTCTAGGGTATGGCTGACGCTTTCGTGGTGGTCGGTAGAGAGGTAGCCAAGTTCTTGGTATTGGGCTAGTCCGTGACGACCATTGATGCCGAGAGGATCGGATTTGGTTGCTGTTTCAAGCATGGCTTGGAGGAGTTCTTCTTCCAAGTCGGTAGCCATGTCCATGCAGGCGCTATCTGCTATAATACCGTCTAACAGGGTACCAGGCATCATACCACGCTCGTCTGGAGCCAGCCATTTTGGAAGGAATCCAGTATCGCGGTAGCTATTGAGGAAACCCTCTAAAAAGCGGTGATAGTGTTCTGGTATGATAAGGGCAAAGAGGGGAAATGTAGTTCGGAAGGTATCCCAGAAACCATTGTTGCTAAAGAGGACACCGTGCTTGACAGTACCAGTAGCCAGATCCATGTGGATGGCTTGTCCTGATTCATCAACCTCATAAAATGTCTGTGGGAAGAGGAAGAGTCTGTAGAGGCAGTGATCAAAGAAGGTTCGGTCAGCTTCTCCTGTTTCCAGCACATCAAAACGATGGAGGAGATTTTCCCAGTCTGCTTGGGCACTTGCTTTACAGCTATCAAAGTCCTTCTGAGGTAGATTAAGCAGAGCCTGAGAAGGGGAGATGAAAGAAGCCGCTAGCCGAATCTCGGCATGACCATCTGCTAGGTCAATTCGCCAGTCTCCACCTTCTTGGCTGACAGCAAGAATATCCGTATTCATTTGCAGGGCAGTGAACATAGTTAGTAGATTTTTGTTAGTCTCAGTTTTCCCTTCTTGTCTCAGGGCTAGAGTCCGCTTATCTACTTGCTCGACTGTCAGTTCATCTGCTGTGTGAAGATAGAGGGAGAGGGCTTTCCCTTGCTTTTGCTCCAAACGAATAGAAGCGCCGTAGCAAGTCGGTGTGAGCCGGGTTTCAATCTGATAGCGCAGAGAAAAGAGTTTCAAATAGTGAGGCTGGAAGCAAGCTTTATCTATATCATAAGAAGACTGGCGGTGAAAGAGGCTATCTCCGCCCAGTTGACCGGTGACAGGTGTCAGAAGGAGCCAAGAATATTCGCCAATCCAAGGACTGGGCTGATGGGTTAATCGAATCCCCTGAAAAATGGGCAGATGCGGATCGAAAAACCAAGATCCATCCTGGTCGCTGGTCTGGGGGACAAAATAATTCATCCCAAAAGGAACGCCTGTGTAAGGCAGGGTATTTCCCCGAGAAAAGGCATGCTTGCTAGCAGTCCCAAAGCGGGTATCGATGGTTTCAAGTAGTGGTTTCATAATCTTTCCTTTAGCTGTTTTTCTACATTATATCAGAAAAATGAGGCCTTTAGATATGGGGGTCGAAAGTAAGCAATTTTGTAGAAAAATGACTATCATTTGTGTATGTATTTTCTGTCTCAAAAACTATATACTGAACATGAAACTTGTTTGAAAGAGGAAACTGCACGATGATTTATTCAAAAGAAATTGTTAGAGAATGGCTAGATGAAGTAGCGGAGCGGACCAAGGACCATCCGGAGTGGGTGGATGTCTTCGAGCGTTGCTACACAGACACTTTGGACAATACGGTCGAGATTCTAGAAGATGGTTCAACTTTTGTCTTGACTGGGGATATTCCTGCCATGTGGCTTCGGGATTCAACGGCCCAGCTACGACCTTACCTTCATGTGGCTAAAAGAGATCCTCTCTTGCGCCAGACCATTGCAGGTTTGGTTAAACGTCAAATGACCCTGATTCTCAAGGATCCTTATGCCAACTCCTTCAACATTGAGGAAAACTGGAAGGGCCACCACGAGACTGACCACACAGAGCTTAATGGCTGGATTTGGGAACGCAAGTACGAGGTGGACTCGCTTTGTTATCCTTTGCAGCTGGCTTATCTCCTTTGGAAAGAGACTGGCGAGACCAGTCAGTTTGATGAGACTTTTGTCGCAGCGACCAAGGAAATACTTCATCTCTGGACAGTAGAGCAAGACCACAAGAACTCTCCTTATCGTTTTGTCCGCGACACAGATCGAAAAGAAGATACCTTAGTAAATGATGGCTTTGGATCTGAC
Source organism: Streptococcus oralis (assembly GCF_901543815.1). Classification (GTDB taxonomy): domain Bacteria; phylum Bacillota; class Bacilli; order Lactobacillales; family Streptococcaceae; genus Streptococcus; species Streptococcus oralis_CM. The sequence continues at coordinate 1,856,736 of NZ_CABEIU010000002.1, read as the reverse complement.
TTTGCAGTGACTGGTATGACCTGGTCAGCCTTTCGCCCGAGTGATGACTGCTGTCAGTATAGCTATTTGATTCCGTCCAATATGTTTGCTGTAGTTGTCTTGGGTTATGTCCAAGAAATCTTTGCAGAATTAAACTTGGCTGATAGCGAGAGTATTATCGTAGACGCTAAGCGTCTCCAGGCTGAAATCCAAGAAGGCATCGAAAACTATGCCTATACAACCAACAGCAAGGGTGAAAAGATTTACGCCTTTGAAGTGGATGGCCTAGGAAATGCTAGCATCATGGATGATCCAAACGTACCAAGTTTGTTGGCGGCGCCTTATCTAGGCTACTGCGATATTGACGATGAAGTGTATCAAGCAACTCGTCGGACCATTCTAAGTCCTGAAAATCCATACTTCTATCAAGGGAAATACGCTAGTGGTCTCGGAAGTTCTCATACCTTCTATCGCTATATCTGGCCGATTGCCCTTTCTATCCAAGGCTTGACAACAAGTGATAAGGCAGAGAAAAAATTCTTGCTCGATCAGCTGGTTGCCTGCGATGGTGGAACAGGTGTTATGCACGAAAGCTTCCACGTGGATGACCCAACGCTTTACTCACGTGAATGGTTCTCTTGGGCCAATATGATGTTCTGTGAGTTGGTCTTGGATTACTTGGATATCCGCTAATCAGTTCTTTAGTTAGATAGAAATAAAAATTTAAGTTAGAATGAGGTTTTACTTCATGGAAAATGTTGTTGTACATATTATCTCACATAGTCACTGGGACCGTGAGTGGTACTTGCCTTTTGAAAGCCACCGGATGCAGTTGGTGGAATTGTTTGACAATCTCTTTGATCTCTTTGAAAATGACCCTGAGTTCAAGAGTTTCCACTTGGATGGACAAACCATTGTCCTGGATGACTACTTGGAAATTCGCCCTGAAAATCGCGACAAAGTCCAACGTTACATTGACGAAGGCAAACTCAAAATTGGTCCCTTTTACATCTTGCAGGATGATTACTTGATTTCCAGCGAAGCCAACGTCCGCAATACCTTGATTGGTCAAGCAGAATGTGCAAAATGGGGCAAATCAACCCAGATTGGTTACTTCCCAGATACCTTTGGAAATATGGGACAAGCGCCTCAAATCCTTCAAAAATCAGGCATTCACGTGGCAGCCTTTGGTCGTGGTGTGAAGCCGATTGGATTTGACAACCAAGTCCTCGAAGATGAGCAGTTTACTTCCCAGTTTTCAGAAATGTACTGGCAGGGTGCAGACGGAAGTCGTGTCCTCGGTATCCTCTTTGCCAACTGGTACAGTAATGGAAATGAAATCCCTGTTGATAAGGATGAGGCCCTAACCTTCTGGAAACAAAAATTGTCAGACGTGCGTGACTATGCTTCGACCAACCAGTGGTTGATGATGAACGGATGTGACCACCAGCCTGTACAGCGAAATCTGAGTGAGGCCATTCGTGTGGCCAATGAACTCTTCCCAGATGTGACTTTTGTTCATAGTTCCTTTGATGACTATGTCCACGCAGTAGAAAGTGCTCTACCAGAGCAGCTATCAACGGTTACAGGTGAGTTGACAAGTCAGGAAACAGATGGTTGGTACACGCTTGCTAATACTTCTTCATCACGCATTTACCTCAAACAAGCCTTCCAAGAAAATAGCAACCTCCTAGAACAAGTGGTGGAGCCATTGACTGTCATCACTGGTGGCCACAACCACAAGGACCAGTTGACCTATGCTTGGAAAGTTCTTCTACAAAATGCTCCGCATGATAGTATCTGTGGCTGTAGCGTGGACGAGGTTCACCGTGAGATGGAGACACGTTTTGCCAAGGTCAGCCAAGTCGGAAACTTTGTTAAGACCAACCTTCTCAACGAATGGAAGGGTAAAATCGCAACCCACGAAGCCCAAAGCGACCATCTCTTTACCGTCATTAACACAGGCTTGCATGACAAGGTTGATACAGTCAGCACCGTGATTGATGTAGCGACTTGTGATTTCAAAGAATTGCACCCAACAGAAGGCTATAAGAAGATGGCAGCCTTGACCTTGCCAAGCTACCGTGTCGAAGACTTGGAAGGGCATGCTGTAGAAGCGAAAATCGAAGATCTGGGAGCTAATTTTGAGTATGATTTGCCAAAAGACAAGTTCCGTCAGGCTCGTATCGCTCGTCAAGTGCGCGTGACAGTACCTGTTCATCTGGCACCACTTTCTTGGACAACCTTCCAATTGCTTGAGGGAGAACAAGAACACCGTGACGGTATTTACCAAAATGGAGTGATTGATACGCCATTTGTAACAGTAAGTGTGGATGAAAATATCACAGTCTACGACAAGACAACTCATGAAGCTTATGAAGATGTTGTTCGCTTTGAAGACCGTGGGGACATCGGAAATGAGTACATCTATTTCCAACCAAAAGGAACAGAGCCTATTTACGCAGAGTTGACAGGTTATGAGGTCTTGGAAAATACAGCTCGTTTTGCTAAAATCTTGCTTAAGCATGAATTGACAATTCCAGTAAGTGCAGACGAAAAATTGGATGCGGAGCAGAGAGGTATCATCGAGTTTATGACGCGTGAAGCTGGGCGCTCAAAAGAATTGACAACCCTTCCTCTGGAAACAGAGATGACCGTCTTTGTTGACAATCCACAAATTCGTTTCAAGACTCGCTTTACTAACACAGCCAAGGATCACCGTATCCGTCTCTTGGTTAAGACACATAACACACGTCCAAGCAATGACTCTGAGAGCATCTATGAGGTGGTGACACGACCAAACAAACCAGCTGCTTCTTGGGAAAATCCTGAAAATCCACAACACCAACAGGCCTTTGTTAGTCTGTATGACGATGAAAAAGGGGTGACAGTGGCCAATAAAGGATTGCACGAGTATGAAATCCTTGGAGATGACACCATTGCAGTGACCATTCTTCGTGCCTCAGGTGAGTTAGGTGACTGGGGTTACTTCCCAACACCAGAAGCTCAATGCTTGCGTGAGTTTGAAGTCGAGTTTACACTTGAATGCCACCAAGCCCAAGAACGCTTCTCAGCCTTCCGTCGTGCCAAAGCCTTCCAAACACCATTCACTAGTCTTCAAGTTGCTAAACAAGAAGGAAGTGTTGCAGCGACTGGCAGTCTCTTGAGCCATGCGGCGCTCAACTTGCCACAAGTCTGTCCAACAGCCTTTAAGGTAGCTGAAAATGAAGAAGGATATGTACTTCGTTACTACAATATGAGTCAAGAAAATGTGCGTATATCAGAACACCAACAAACCATTTTGGACTTACTTGAGCGACCTTATCCGGTTCATTCAGGACTCTTAGCACCACAAGAGATTCGCACAGAATTAATCAAAAAAGAAGACATTTAACAGTTTTAAAGTGTTTGATAACTAATACTATGAGATAGAAAGGAGGGGCGAAAGAGTAAGGACTAACTACTGATTCGCCCCTTTTTACGGTAAAGAACAATGATCATTGCAACCATTGATATCGGAGGGACTGGGATTAAGTTTGCCAGTCTGACTCCTGATGGAAAAATACTAGATAAGACAAGTACTCCAACGCCAGAGAGTTTGGAAGATTTACTGACTTGGCTAGACCAACGCTTGTCAGAGCAAGATTATAGTGGGATCGCTATGAGCGTTCCAGGCGCGGTTAATCAAGAAACAGGTGTGATTGAGGGAATCAGTGCCGTACCTTATATTCATGGCTTTTCTTGGTATGAGGCACTTGCTCATCATCAGCTACCTGTCCATCTAGAAAATGATGCCAACTGTGTTGGGCTTAGTGAATTGCTAGCTCACCCAGAAATTGAAAATGCAGCCTGTGTCGTGATTGGTACAGGAATCGGCGGCGCCATGATTATCAATGGCAAGCTTCACCGAGGTCGCCACGGCTTGGGAGGAGAGTTTGGCTACATGACAACCATTGCACCAGCAGAAAAGCTCAACAACTGGTCGCAACTAGCGTCAACTGGAAATATGGTGCGATACGTGATTGAAAAATCTGGTCAGACTGACTGGGACGGACGCAAGATTTACCAAGAGGCCGCAGCTGGTAATGCTCTTTGTCAAGAAGCTATTTTGCGCATGAACCGTAATCTGGCGCAAGGTTTGCTCAATATTCAGTATCTCATCGACCCAGATGTCATTAGTCTGGGAGGCTCTATTAGCCAAAATCCAGACTTCATCCAAGGTGTCAAAAAGGCTGTCGATGAATTTGTCGAAACCTACGAAGAATACACGGTCGCACCTGTCATCCAAGCCTGCACCTATCATGCAGATGCCAATCTCTACGGTGCCCTTGTCAACTGGCTACAGGAGGAAAACCAATGGTGACATTTACAGGACTTAGTCCCAAACAAACTCAGGCAATCGACTTACTGACAAAGTATATCTCTTTACCAGATGTGGAAGTTGCAGTCGCTCAGTCTGACCAAGCCTCTATCTCTATCAAGGGTGAGGGAGGCCACTATCAACTGACTTATCACAAACCTCACCAACTTTACCGCGCCTTGTCCTTATTGGCAACAGCTCTAGTAGAAGGTGATAAAGTAGCGATTGAGGAGCAGGCAGCTTATGAAGATTTGGCCTACATGGCAGACTGTTCTCGAAATGCGGTTCTGAATGTGGCTTCTGCCAAGCAGATGATTGAGGTCTTGGCTCTCATGGGCTACTCAACCTTTGAACTTTACATGGAAGACACCTATCAGATTGAGGGGCAACCTTACTTTGGTTACTTCCGTGGCGCCTATTCAGCAGAGGAGTTGCAGGAAATAGAAGCCTACGCCCAGCAGTTTGACATGACCTTTGTGCCTTGCATCCAGACCTTGGCCCACTTGTCGGCCTTCGTCAAATGGGGCGTTAAGGAAGTGCAAGAACTCCGTGATGTGGAGGATATTCTCCTTATCGGCGAAGAAAAGGTGTATGACCTGATTGATGGCATGTTTGCCACTCTATCTAAACTGCAGACTCGCAAGGTCAATATCGGGATGGATGAAGCCCACTTGGTTGGTTTGGGACGCTACCTTATCTTGAACGGCGTTGTAGATCGTAGTCTCCTCATGTGTCAACACTTGGAGCGCGTGCTAGATATTGCAGACAAGTATGGTTTCCACTGCCAGATGTGGAGTGATATGTTCTTCAAACTCATGTCAGCGGATGGCCAGTACGACCGTGATGTGGAAATTCCAGAGGAAACTCGTGTCTACCTAGACCGTCTCAAAGACCGTGTAACTTTGGTTTACTGGGATTATTATCAGGATAGCGAGGAAAAATACAACCGCAATTTCCGCAACCATCACAAGATTAGCCATGACCTTGCCTTTGCAGGTGGTGCTTGGAAGTGGATCGGTTTCACACCCAACAACCATTTCAGCCGTCTTATTGCTCTTGAAGCCAACAAAGCCTGTCGTGCTAATGACATCAAAGAAGTCATTGTAACGGGTTGGGGGGATAATGGTGGGGAAACTGCCCAGTTTTCTATCCTGCCAAGTTTGCAAATCTGGGCAGAACTCAGCTACCGCAATAACCTCGACCGTTTGTCTGCCCACTTCAAGACCAATACGGGTCTATCAGTTGAGGAATTCATGCAGATCGACCTAGCCAACCTCTTGCCAGACTTGCCGGACAATCTCAGTGGTATCAATCCCAACCGCTATGTCTTTTATCAGGATGTTCTCTGCCCAATTCTTGACCAACACATGACACCTGAACAGGACAAACCGCACTTTGCTCAGGCTGCTGTGATCCTTGCTGAAATCAAAGAAAAAGCTGGAAACTATGCTTATCTCTTTGAAACTCAGGCTCAGTTGAACCAGATTTTAAGCAGTAAAGTGGATGTGGGACGACGCATTCGTCAGGCCTACCAAACAAACGATAAAGAAAGTCTGCAAGAAATCGCCAGACAAGAATTACCAAAACTCAGAAGCGAGATTGAACAATTCCATGCCCTCTTTAGCCGTCAATGGTTGAAAGAAAACAAGGTCTTTGGCTTGGATACAGTCGATATCCGTATGGGCGGACTTTTGCAACGTATCAAACGAGCAGAAAGCCGTATCGAAGCTTATCTGTCTGATCAGATTGACCGCATCGATGAGCTAGAAGTTGAAATCCTACCATTTACTGATTTCTACGCAGACAAGGATTTCGCAGCAACTACAGCTAATCAGTGGCACACCATTGCGACAGCTTCAACGATTTATACGACATAGGCATTTATCACAAACAGTTAAACATCTCCTTTTAAATACATGGAGATGTTTTTTGATTTGGAGATAGGGAAGGAGTATAATGAAGGTAGAAAGATAGTTTGGAGGTCTGACCATGAAAAAGCTACTACTAGTCCTAGCTACTAGCATGCTAGTCTTATCTGCCTGCCATAAAATGACAGAGGATGGAGCAACTAGTCCGTCAATACCAAGGGAGCAACAAACCAAGGAAACAACCAACTATTTTCACTATTTAGCAGATGCCTATCAAAAGGCTCTTTCGCACGAAAAAGAATCCAAGGATACAACTGTTCAGTCACCTATGGCTGCTACAGTTGCAGCCATGGAAGAACTTGAGTTATCTAATCCGACTGATCAAGCCTTGATTATGAAGAATTACTTGGATTTTCAGAAGCTAATTCAATACAATACTGAAAAGTGGGAGGAAGAGTTTGCAAGCTGGGCTTCTTCTATGGGGCAGTCCTATCATAGACTAGAGCATGCAAACTTTGATGAAAAAAATGAACTAATCAAAAAATTAGAAGCTACAACAGTCTCTCAGAAAAGCGTCAAATGGAATGTTTTTGGAGTATCGAGTGACAATGCTTATGACTACTTGGCTTTGGATGCCTACTATGACAATCAGGACAAACATTTCTACCTATTTACACTGAAGGATGGGCAAGCACAGGTCTTGCATGCCGATAAGACACTGGAAACTATCCCTACTGCAAATTTTGAAGAGACTGAAAACACAGATTTAGCGCAACGTTTTAAGGAATTTCTATTAAAAACAAGTGTAACTACAGAGAGCGAGCCAGATACAGATAATAGTTCTTTAATAGACAAGATAAAAACAGCCATGGAATCCTATTCGGATAGTAAAGGTGAAGGATTCAAGTCAACTAATTTGGACACCTATGGTAATTACTATGGACTTGCAGTGCCAGACCAGATAATGCAATTTGGGCAAGTAGATGGGGTGAATTATACTTTTAAATGGTATGGCTATATTGCAGGTTCAGGTTCTGGGCGGTTTGATATCCTAGCTTGCTATGTGAATGAAGCAGAGACAGAGGTGATTCTCTTTGGCTACAAGGATGGCAATCCTGCTCTTTTACAAACCGAAGGAAGACCAGAGATTGAGAAAAACGAATCAGGGGCTATCATAAATGCACAGGTTCATTTTGTCGAGTTTCATCACTCAATATTGGAACAAGTTTTCAATCAGTAAAGCGGAAATACACTTATCGTATGCAAAGTGTTTCTCGTGAAACCTATTTCTTATAAAAAACTTCTCCACATAAAATAATTTGTGGAGTTTTTTCTATAATTAGTAGTTTAAACTGACCTTCAAATAGGAGTATACTAATAATGTAATCGTTATCAAACCTAAAAATTCGATAGAATCAGTTTTTAGGAATAAAAAGGGAGGAAATTATGAAAAAGTTTTCAAAGACCTTGAGAGATAACTGGATCTTTCTCTTGATGGTTTTACCAGGGGCTCTCTGGCTGATTCTATTCTTTTACATTCCAGTATTTGGGAATGTGGTCGCCTTTAAAGACTACCATATGACCAGTAATGGTTTCATAGATAGTATTGTGAATAGTAAATGGGTCGGGTTAGATAATTTCAGATTCTTGTTTAGTTCAAAAGATGCCTTTATCATCACTCGAAATACTGTTCTTTACAATCTCGGCTTCATCTTTATCGGTTTGATTGTATCAGTAGGGATTGCCATTATCCTCAGTGAGCTTCGCTCTAAGAGAATGGTTAAGATTTTCCAAACGTCTATGTTGTTCCCTTACTTCTTGTCATGGGTTATCATCAGTTTCTTTACAGATGCCTTCCTAAACATTGACAAAGGGGTTTTCAACCATTTCCTAACATCCATTGGCATGAAGGAAATCAACTTCTATGCTGACTTAGGTATTTGGCCATATCTTCTCCTTTTCCTAGGAATTTGGAAAGGCTTTGGATATAGCAGTGTCATGTACTATGCGACGATCATGGGAATTGACCCAACTTATTACGAAGCAGCAACAGTGGACGGGGCTAGCAAGTGGCAACGTATTCGCAACGTAACCATTCCTCAGTTGACTCCGCTTGTAACAGTTTTGACCATCCTTGCAGTCGGAAATATCTTCCGTGCAGACTTCGGTCTTTTCTATCAAATTCCCCACAATGCTGGTCAGCTTTACAATGTAACCAACGTTTTGGACGTATATGTCTTTAATGGTTTGACTCAGACAGCAGATATCGGTATGGCTTCAGCGGCCGGTCTTTACCAATCCGTTGTCGGTTTAATTCTGGTTATCCTATCAAACTTGCTTGCAAGACGAGTCGATCCAAACTCAGCTTTGTTCTAGAAAGGAGGAGAATATGGCAGAAAAGAAAATTAAAAAAGAAAAAATCGATAATGTCGGCATTCACTCCTTCAGTAAGAAAGCAGATATCTTCTTTAGTATCATCTCTGGTTTGATTGCTCTTTCTTGTATCTTGCCCTTTATCTTCGTTATTATCATTTCGGTGACAGATGAAAAGAGCATCCTCCAGTATGGATATAGCTTTTTCCCATCACAGTTTGGATTAGATGGTTTTGAGTTCTTGGCTCAGTTTAAAGATAAGATTCTCCAAGCGCTCTTTATCTCAGTCTTTGTAACAGTAGTCGGGACAGTGACCAACGTATTCATCACGACAACTTATGCCTATGCCATCTCACGGACAACCTTTAAGTACCGCAGATTCTTTACAATCTTTGCCCTTCTTAGTATGTTGTTCAATGCTGGTTTGGTACCAGGCTATATCGTGGTGACTCGTTTGCTCCAACTTGGTGATACTGTTTGGGCCTTGATTGTTCCAATGCTTCTCTCACCATTCAACATCATCTTGATGCGTTCCTTCTTCAAGAAGACCATTCCAGAAGCTATTCTCGAATCCGCTCGTATCGATGGTGCCAGTGAAGCTCGGATCTTCTTCCAGATCTGTTTACCATTGTCACTTCCAGGTATCGCAACCATCACGCTTTTGACAGCTCTTGGTTTCTGGAACGACTGGTTCAACGCCCTTCTTTACATCAAGAGTGACAACTTGTATCCATTGCAATATTTGCTCATGCAAATCCAGCAAAATATGGACTACATTGCAAAAGCAGTCGGCCTATCTGGCCAACTGGGAGTCGCTCTACCAAAAGAAACAGGTCGTATGGCCATGGTTGTTGTTGCAACCCTTCCGATTGCCATTCTGTACCCATTCTTCCAACGCTACTTTGTTAAAGGTTTGACCATCGGTGGTGTGAAAGAATAGCGCTTGCTGAGAAACACCGTTTCTCCCTTCCCAACTTCATATTAGTGACTGAAGTTACAAATTATTAAATCGTTTATAAGTTTAAAAATAAAAAAAGGAGTTTTTATCATGAAAAACTGGAAAAAATATGCTTTTGCATCTGCTAGCGTAGTCGCTTTGGCTGCAAGCCTTGCCGCTTGTGGAAACCTCTCAGGTAACAACAAAAAAGCTGCTGACTCAGCTTCAGGTGACAAGCCTGTTCTTAAAATGTACCAAATCGGTGACAAACCAGACAACTTGGATGAATTGCTAGAAAATGCCAACAAAATCATCGAAGAAAAAGTTGGTGCTAAATTGGATATCCAATACCTTGGATGGGGTGACTACGGTAAGAAAATGTCAGTTATCACATCATCAGGTGAAAACTACGATATCGCTTTTGCAGATAACTATGTTGTAAATGCTCAAAAGGGTGCTTACGCTGACTTGACAGAATTGTACAAGAAAGAAGGAGCAGAGCTTTACAAAGCACTTGACCCAGCTTACATCAAAGGGAACACTGTAAACGGTAAAATCTATGCTGTTCCAGTTGCAGCTAACGTTGCATCATCTCAAAACTTTGCCTTCAACGGCGCTCTTCTTGCCAAATATGGCATCGACATTTCAGGTGTCACTTCATACGAAACACTTGAACCAGTCTTGAAACAAATCAAAGAAAAAGCTCCAGACGTAGTACCATTTGCGGTTACGAAGAACTTTATTCCATCTGATAACTTTGACTACCCAGTACCAAATGGACTTCCATTCGTTATCGACCTTGAAGGAGACACTACTAAGATCGTAAACCGTTACGAAGTACCTCGTTTCAAAGAACACTTGAAGACTCTTCACAAATTCTATGAAGCTGGCTACATTCCAAAAGACGTAGCAACAAGCGATACTTCATTTGACCTTCAACAAGATACTTGGTTCGTTCGTGAAGAAACAGTAGGACCAGCTGACTACGGTAACAGCTTGCTCTCACGTGTTGCTAACAAAGACATCCAAATCAAACCAATCACTAACTTTATCAAGAAAAACCAAACAACACAAGTTGCTAACTTTGTCATCTCAAACAACTCTAAGAACAAAGAAAAATCAATGGAAGTGTTGAACCTCTTGAACACTAACCCAGAACTCTTGAACGGTCTTGTTTACGGTCCAGAAGGTAAGAACTGGGAAAAAGTTGAAGGTAAAGAAAACCGTGTACGCGTCCTTGATGCTTACAAAGGAAACACTCACATGTCAGGTTGGAACACTGGTAACAACTGGATCCTTTACATCAACGAAAACGTTACAGACCAACAAATCGAAGATTCTAAGAAACAATTGGCAGAAGCTAAAGAATCTCCAGCGCTTGGATTCATCTTTAACACTGACAGTGTGAAATCTGAAATCTCAGCAATTTCTAACACAATGCAACAATTCGATACAGCTATCAACACTGGTACTGTAGACCCAGATAAAGCAATTCCAGAATTGATGGAAAAATTGAAATCTGAAGGTGCCTACGAAAAAGTATTGAACGAAATGCAAAAACAATACGACGAATTCTTGAAAAACAAAAAATCATAAGATCGATTGATTTCGTGTATTCATTCCTAATTCCTAAAAATGTGATCACTGCCTTCTCTAGTTCTCTAGGGGAGGTAGTGATTTTTAGGATGCAAAAATGAAAGTAGCAATTCTAAGAGTTTCGACGATGTGATACACATGTATCTACAGGAGGTCTATCATGAAAAAGTATCAACTTCTATTCAAAATGAGTGGTGTCTTCTCTTACCTATTTTTCGTATTTGGTCTTTCTCAGCTGACGCTTATCGTCCAAAACTATTGGCAATTTTCTTCCCAGATTGGCAATTTCTTCTGGATTCAAAATATCTTGAGTTTGCTATTTAGCGGAGTCATGATTTGGATTCTGGTTAAGACAGGCCATGGCTATCTCTTTCGCATTCCAAGAAAAAAATGGCTTTGGTATTCGATTTTGACAGTATTAGTGGTAGTGTTCCAGATCTCTTTTAACGTTCAGACAGCTAAACATGTTCAGTCAACTGCGGAAGGTTGGGCTGTATTGATTGGTTATAGTGGGACTAACTTTGCAGAGCTAGGTATTTATATAGCCCTGTTCTTTCTGGTTCCACTGATGGAAGAGTTAATCTATAGAGGATTACTGCAACACGCTTTCTTTAAGCATTCGC